>JAEUUM010000233.1 GCA_016787375.1 Saprospiraceae bacterium | reverse complement strand
GTTTGGCCGGCCATTTTTTTGAATGATCAATGAGTAGAGTATTGATAGCGGCACTGTCAGAGAATTTAATAAGTGGTACTGTAAGAAAAATATTATGGCCAGGTTTATTGTTATCTGGTATTAATGTGCGGCGAGTGTAGCCACGCTTGTTAATCTCCACATGATCAAGCAGCACAAATGTATCACACTTTGAGAGTTTGTAAAAATATCCGGACCAAGGCAAATAGTTGGGTTGATGAATTGCAATTACTTTAGTGCTTAAATTATCCATCTGATCACTTCAAAGGTTTCGGCATACTTTTCAACTATTTGTGTACCTCTTACAGTGGCCAGTGACCTTATAAATTCAGGGGACATGTAATTTTTTGTAGCTTGGGTTTGGTAAGCAGCCAATGCCTCGATTTTTTTCGAAATATGAAATTCATTAATTTTTATGAAGCAATCCGTACTAAATGACAGGTTGTTCCAAATAAGTTCGTAACCCAATATGGTGTTGAATTTGAACGCTCTGATACCCTCTTGGGTAATGGTTTGATGATCTTGGTGAAAATCTCTTGAACTTGGCAGAAATATTATGTCCGGGTTTAGTTTTTGTCTGATGGCAATTAATTGTTCAAGAATTTCTTGTCTGACAAAATTTAGCTTTCTCACCTGGTATTGAAACACAAATAAGTTTTCGGATGGTATGCCCAAAATGCGGGTTGCCTGTTTTACTTCAATGGTAAGCTGATCTTTTGGAAATTCATGTGGGACAGATTCGTCTGCGGTAGAAAAAGCTGCATAGTATACGTCTGCTCCTTCCTCAATAAACCTTACAATTGAAGCACCACACCCCAATTCGCCGTCATCTGTGTGAGGGGCTAAAATCAGGATTTTCTTATTTTTTGTGTTGAAAATATTCATTTATAATTTGAGCTATTTTTACCGCAGACCTACCATCTCCTAAACTCTGGTTGTGATTAAGCGGACTTTCAAAGTTAGTCATTAATTTTAGAATATTTTCAGTTGAGGGGCCCGCAATTGCCGCCCAAGCTTCATCAATAATTTCCACCCATTCTGTTTGTTTGTCAATGATAATGGATGGTACTTTATGAAAATAGGCTTCTTTTATAATGCCACCACTATCAGTTAGAACCATTTTAGAATTTTTAATCAAGATCTGGGTGTCCCAAAACCCGAGAGGTTCCGATAGAATTATATTTTTGTTTATGAGGTGTTGAAGATTATTTTCAGATAAAGTTTTAGATGTTCTTGGATGCACAGCAAAGACGACAGGATAATCGAGTTGGCCAAATGCAGTCAGAATATTCTTAAGGTTGTCAATGTTATTGGTGTTTGAGGCTCGATGGCAAGTAGCGAAATAGTATTTTTTTGAGCTTAAATTTAGCTTGTCTAAACATTGTTCAGGATTGCTGAATTTTTGCCGGTTAGCAAACAGTAGATCCAGGCCCACATCACCTGTGAGATAAACATGGTCTGTAATACCTGAGTTTGAAAGATTTTTTACTCCAGTTGGTGTTGGACAAAAATATAAAGTTGCAAGTGCATCCGTAACCAATTTGTTAATTTCCTCAGGTATGCTTTTATCAAATTCTCTTAATCCAGCTTCTACATGTGCTACCGGAATCTGTTGAACGGCTCCACAGAGTGCTGCTGCGGATGTGCTGTTGGTATCCCCGAACACCATTATCATATCAGGTTTTTCGGCTTGGATAACCGGAGTGAGTTTTGTGAGGATATCACTAATTTGAAATATTTGAGACCCAGAACCTACCTCTAAATTATAATTTGGCTCCGGTATAGCAAGTTCTGTAAAAAATACCTGAGACATCATATAATCGTAATGCTGCCCCGTGTGTACAATTGTCAATCCAAAACTTGTTGTTTCCTTTAAAGCTTTTATTACCGGAGCCAATTTGACAAACTGCGGTCTTGCTCCAACCACCAACAAAATTTTCTTCATAACAATTATTCAGAAAATAACAGGCTAAGTAAAATGTTTAAGCATGACAATCTCTCTTTCATTGAGGACTCTGTAGTGACTTCTTGGCAAATCTTTTTTGGTAAGGCCGGCATAATATGTACGGTCAAGTCTCTCAACAGTATAACCAAGATGCTCAAAAATTCTCCGGACAATTCTGTTTTTGCCTACATGTATTTCTATTCCGATTTCATTTTTGGGTTTTTCTTCAATATAATCAACACCCTCTACAGAAATTACACCATCTTCTAGTTCAACGCCTTTTTTGATTGCTTCCAAATCATTTTGCAACAATGGTCTGTCAAGCGTTACGTGGTAGAATTTTTTGACTTTAAAGCTGGGGTGGGATAGTTTTTGAGCCAAATCGCCGTCATTGGTGAGCAGCAATAAACCTGTTGTTTCACGATCCAATCTACCTACCGGGAAAATTCGTTCTTTTATGGTTCGACCTACAATATCCATCACTGTTTTTCTGCCTTTTTCATCAGAAAGAGTAGTGATGGTGTCTTTGGGTTTATTGAGAAGAATATATATTTTTTTTGATTCTGGTTTGATGTCTTTGCCTTGATATGAGACAACATCATCGGGTTGAACAATATAACCGGGTTCAAGTATAATTTCACCATTTACTTTAACCTGGCCAGCTTTAACAAGGTCAACAGCTTTTCTTCTGGAGCAAATACCGGATTGTGCGACATATCGATTGAGTCGCATTTCTTCAGGTAAAGATTCAATTTTGGGCGGTTTAAAGGTTTTTGGCCCAGGTTTTTTAAAACCTGCTTTTGGTTTTGTAGGCTTTCTTTGCATAATTAGTTAAAATGGTATATCCTCGTCATCATCGTTCATTCTCGATTTGAAAAGCATCGAATTGTCTTGTATTGGTTTTGGAAAAACAGTATTATTTTCTGCATAACTGAATTCATTTCCGGTCCAATCTGTAAATTTAGCAAAATGATCAATAAACCGCAACTTAACTGTTTCTAAAGCGCCATTTCTGTGTTTCGCAATGATGATTTCAGCAAGCCCTCTGGTATCTTCACCTGCTTCATCTTCTGTAATTTTATAGTACTCGGGTCTGTATATGAATGAAACAATGTCGGCATCTTGCTCGATTGCACCCGATTCACGGAGGTCGGACAATTGCGGTCTTTTGGAAGTTGCACTTTTTTCAACAGAACGATTTAACTGAGACAATGCAATAACAGGTACATTTAATTCTTTTGCCATTCCTTTCAGGGCTCGTGATATTCCGGATATTTCCTGTTCTCTGTTACCCATTTTATTGCCATCGGTACCGCCTGTAATAAGCTGAAGGTAATCGATAATTATAAGCTGAATATCATGTTGCGATTTAAGTCTTCGGCATTTGGCGCGGAGTTCAAAAATATTGATACCGGGTGTATCATCTATGAAAAGCGGCACATCTGCCAGGGTTTCGATGGTGCGGTGAAGTGTTAGCCATTCAGACTCATCCAGCCTACCGCTTCGAAGTTTGCTACTTTCTATTTCAGCTTCACCGGATATCAATCGTTGTACTAGTTGCATATTTGACATTTCAAGAGAAAAGAAAGCAACCGGTTTTTTGAAATCCATTGCAGCATTTTTTGCAAGGGCCATGGTAAAGGCGGTTTTACCCATACCCGGTCTGGCAGCCACAATGATTAAATCAGATGGTTGCCAACCTGCAGTAATTTTGTCAAGATCAAGAAATCCTGATGGAATACCGGTTGTACCTGTGGTAGACTCCGGTAAAGACTCAAGTTTTTTAATCGCCTCGCTGGCAACAGCACCAACCCTTTCGTATCCGCGACTCATATTGTTTTGAGTGATGTCAAACAAATTCTTTTCTGCGGTGTCAAGCAGGTTGAACACGTCGTTGGTTTCATCATAGGCATCTTTGATGACTTCAGTCGAAGTACGAATAAGCTCTCGCAATATGTGTTTTTGAGCTACAATACGGGCGTGGTATTCTATGTTTGCAGAGGAAGTAATCTTATTAGTAAGGGTGACCAGATGATAGGGGCCGCCAACTTTTTCAAGATCACCTGCTTTGCGAAGTTCTTCTGTCACTGTGAGTAAATCGATGGGTTGGAGCTTTTCAAACAATTTGATCATTGCCCTGTAGATGAGCTGGTGAGCATCAAGGTAAAAACTATTCTCTTTGAGAATATCCAATACGATGGCAAATGCATTTTTATCCAACATGATTGCTCCCAAAACGGCTTCCTCAAGTGGAATTGCCTGAGGAGGTATTTTGCCGAATACCATATCAGAAAGATCACTATTTTTGGAGGTGCTTTTTAACCTTAAACCACTGGCGGCTTTATTGAAGGCGTTTTGTTCGCTCATAGTAATAATTTGTTTTATAAGGGTGGTTTTCTGCCTACAAAAGTAAACTTTAAAATGCCATTTGAAAACTTGAACCTTAAAATGTCAATGTTGATAATGATAATAAAACTGTTGGTAAATGTTAAAAAATGTTGGTAAACATAATATTGTATAACAACCAAAACCAAGATAAAGTATTAAAAAAAATCAAAATATTTTAAGGAAGTATGACTTTTATTATCAATGGTAAAACGATGAGCTTGAAAAGGTCTTCAACAAACCATTTCAAGGACATTTAATCTCATTTTTTCATATTATAAATAAACGTAATATATAATTTCAAAGATGTGTTGAATCAATTTAATATTTTTATTTATAATATATAAATATTATTTTATATTTTCAAAATAACACCTGGCTGAGTTTTTTAGTGCTAAATAGAATTAAATTTGCAGCTGATCAAATAAATCTAATGTTTCAAAGCCTTGACGATACCATCATAGCCATTTCTACGCCGCCGGGAGTTGGTGCAATTGCTGTTATTAGATTGAGTGGCCCTCTTTCTATCGAATTAACAGATAAGTATTTTAAAGGCAAAAACCTGCTAATAGCGGATTCGCATACCTTGCACTTTGGAACCATTCATGCCAAAGACGGATACACACTGGATGAAGTTGTGGTAGGATTATTTAAGAAACCGCATTCATACACCAAAGAGGATATTGTAGAGATTTCTTGTCATGGGTCTAGCTTTATTCAACAACAGATTCTGAAATTATTTCTTGATGAAGGAGTAAGGCTTGCGAGCCCGGGCGAATTTACCATGAGGGCATTCCTAAATGGTCGTATGGATCTCTCACAAGCTGAAGCAGTGGCAGATTTGATTGCAGCTGAAAGCGCATCAACACATCAGATTGCCATGAACCACATAAAAGGTGGGTTTTCAGATGAATTAATGAAAATGAGGGAGGAATTGATACATTTTGCCAGCTTAATAGAACTTGAACTGGATTTCAGCGAAGAAGATGTGGAGTTTGCCAACCGTGATCAATTAATTGCATTACTCAATAAAGTATTGTTAACCATCAATCAGATGATTCATTCCTTTGAACTTGGAAATGCTATCAAAAATGGTGTAAACACAGTAATAGCCGGAAGGCCAAATGCGGGCAAATCAACACTACTGAATGCTTTATTGAATGAAGAGAGGGCAA
>JAEUUM010000195.1 GCA_016787375.1 Saprospiraceae bacterium | reverse complement strand
TATGGTGATAAAAGATCAAATCCTGACAAAAGCATTCACCTAATGTCATGGAAGCTAAAATTTCATGAACCTATCCACCCAAAAGTATTGGAAGTAACAGCAAAGTTTCCGGAAGATGCTTTGTGGAATTATTTACACGAAAATATTTCATTAGAATGGAAAGCGAAATAAAAAGAACTGAAGTAAGTAGCTTAGGTGAATTTGGATTAATAGACCACCTTACAAAGGGGCATGCCATGGTACAACCTTCTACATTTGTGGGAATTGGGGACGATGCAGCTGTCATAGATCACCGTGATCAGCTGACAGTCGTTTCAACAGATATGTTGGTAGAAGGTATTCATTTCGACCTGATGTACACTCCACTCAAACATTTGGGATACAAATCAGTTGCTGTAAACTTGTCCGATATTTATGCGATGAACGCAATGCCAACCCAAATAACACTGTCCTTGGCTTTTTCTAACAGGTTTTCTGTAGAAGCGCTGGAGGAGTTTTATGAAGGGGTATATGCTGCTTGTAAAAATTTTAATGTAGACCTCATAGGTGGTGATACCTCCTCATCAAATAAGGGTTTTATAATCTCGGTTACTGCTTTCGGGAGAGCAACAAGCAAAAATATTTGCTACCGGAATGGTGCAAAACCAGGTGATCTTGTGTGCGTTAGTGGAAACCTTGGTTCGGCATACCTGGGTTTACAAATTCTGGAGCGCGAAAAGCAAATATTTCTTTCAGATCAGACAATCCAACCGGATCTTGAGAATCAGGCTTATGTTGTTGGTAGACAGCTTAAGCCGGAGCCACGATTTGATATTATTGAGCTTTTTGAGAAATCGGGTCTTATTCCAACATCTATGATTGATATTTCTGATGGCCTTGTTTCGGAAATATTCCACATTTGTAAACAATCAGGAGTTGGAGCTTATATCGAAGAGTCCGGTATCCCGATACATCCTGATGCTGAACTATTAGCCATAAAATTTAATCTTGATCCTGTAACTTGTGCGCTGTATGGTGGTGAAGATTATGAGCTTTTATTCACGGTAGATCCGAATGATTTGGAAAAAGTCAAATACATACCGGACATATATATAGCCGGAGAGATAACTGAAGCAGACCATGGTATAAAACTGCACACCAAAGGTGGGAACATTTATGATTTAAAGGAAAAAGGATTTAATCATTTTACTGCTTAAATTTAAATTTCACATATTTAATGGTTCGACCAATGGCGAGGTGCTTTATTTCATAGTATGTTTTGATTTCCAATGCTTCTTCTGGAAGTGGTTTTGAGTAAATATCATCGTCATTGTATAAAACTTCAATGGTTGAATCCTCATTCAACACCTCAAGAGTAAAATCGTAAAGTTTTGGATCATCAGTTTTGAGGTGGATTAATCCGTCGGGTTTTAAAATATGCTTGTATAGTTTAAGAAACCTTTGTGAAGTTAGTCGCTTATTGGCTTTGCTGTCTCTTAAAAAAGGATCAGGGAAGGTAATCCAGATTTCAGATATTTCACCCGCTTCAAAAAAATGGTCAATTAACTCAATTTTGGTCCTGAGGAATGCCACATTTGTCAAGGCTGCATCAAGTACTTTTGTTGCCCCCTGATAAATTCGGGCACCTTTAATGTCAACACCTATGAAATTTTTGTTCGGAAAACTCTTACCAAGTGCAAAACTGTATTCTCCCCTGCCGCAAGCTAACTCCAAAATAATGGGGTTGCCATTTTTGAAAAATGCTTCGTCCCACTTGCCTTTCATTTCAACAGGTTCACCATTTAACCCAAGCAAGTGCGGATTATGAAAATCCGGATTTTCGAATACATTGGGGTAAGTTAATATCTCAGCGAACTTAAAAAGTTTATTTCTTCTACTCATAGATGCGTTTATAATGCCAGGAATTTTATGGTAAATCTCGAAGCGAAGGTTTCAGGACAATTGGCTCTGAGTTTAAAAGAAATTCGCAAATTGAATCGATCCTGACTTATCACATCATACGCATCAACCAATGTACCGACGAGATCAATGCGGTCACCGGCATTTAAAGGTACTTGTATCGAGTACAACACCTCTTTACTAAATTGATTGGTGCTTGATATCATGATGCTGACTTCTTGAATAAAATCGAGATTTACTCCATTATCAAGCGAGAGCATAATGCCGGATCCAGGGCTGATTTTATTGATGTCTTTCACAGTTAATCCCTTGGCTGCCAGTAAGTTTTTGAAGTTTGACTGGATGTCATTGAACTGAAAAAAATGGGTTTGTAAAAAACTTAGACCTGCGGGAAGATTTAAATCTTGCTGGTAACTGAACTCAAACAATACACGTTCATCTTTTTTACAGTGAATACCAAGTACACTCAGAATGAATAGTCCAATAATTAATCGCACCTCAATAATTTATTACAAAAGTAACGCCGGAAGTTATTGTTTGATTACTTTAGTTATCAATCTTTTTTCTGGAGTTGATATCTCGA
>JAEUUM010000190.1 GCA_016787375.1 Saprospiraceae bacterium | reverse complement strand
CGATAGCATTTTTTCTGAGAAATATGTTTTTCTTTCCAATTTGTCTGAGTGCCCAATTAACTGCTTTCTTAACATAAATCCTTTCATCATTGGCGGAATTTTCTATTATTGGTAAAAAACCAATAAGTAAATAATCGGATTTATTCATTCTTTTTAAGGCATAGCAAGCAATCAGTGCAAATGAGGCTCGTTTTACAAATTCACCTTCTGCTTGGGCGTATTCCAATATTTTTTTTTCTGATAGCTCACTTCTGCTAAACAAGTTCATGCAAACTTGGTCGCAAAGATCCCAAGATTTAAAATCATGACTCCATTCATCTATTTGTTTTTCTGTAAGCTTTTTTGGGTCATCAATCATACTTGCCATGAGTCTGGCTTCATGAATACTAGTTTTCCATAGTTCCTGCGCTAATTCATGATTCTTACGGTAAGGTTTTGCCAAATTCCTAAGTACCGGAACGGAGACCCCCAAAGCATTACTGATATCAATACCAAATTTTCCCATCCCAATTCGGTTGCTTTCGTTGCTGTTGTTTTTGAGGAACTCCAAAATTGTTTCTAATTGCGTCTCTGTCTCCATATTTATGGTGTACTAGGGATTGAAGGAATTCAATATTTTAAGAATATATAAAAAAGGCCAATTTTTGCTTAATTATTTTTCAAGCTAAAAATCAAATTTACTGTCAAATTACCATAAATTTAGGTTTAAATACAAAGTTTAATACAACATGGCGAAGTTATTAATTGGTCTTAATCACAAATTGATTCTTTTGGTGATGGCCTTGGCTTTTCAAAATATTGTTTGCGCCCAAAAAGTGGTATACATTCCAAATTATTTGAAAGATTTAAATAATGCAGATGGGAAACAATTCAGTTGGGATAAAACTTATGAAACTGATAATTTTATATTGATTTGGGGTGAAACAGTTGGTGTTGATCCTAAAAATTATAGTGATCCTGACTTACAGTTTGACCCGGTCGCAGTCTTGGATACCATGGAATATATTTACAAGAAATTCAAGGATAATGATTTTTTGGATGATTCTCCAGGTACCAACTTGTCAAAATACAAAATTGTAATAGTGATGTATAATACCTGGGGGCCAAATGGTGCACAAGGATTTGCTAATGGAGGAGACGTAGATGGAGTAATAGGAGCGTTTTGGGTTCACCCAAATGGCTTCAGAGATGGTGGAGTGGCAGCACATGAATTTACGCACAGTCTGCAAGCCCAAAATAATATTGATTACAGAGCAACCCACGGTTTAGGGGGATCCTGGTATAATGCCGGAATATTTTGGGAGACACATGCCAACTATATGCGTAATTTATTATATCCAAAAGCAGTAGGCGCATGGGGAATGGATGTTTACCATTTGGAAACATGGGGTGATTGGAAGAATACCTATGAGAATTACCAATTGCTTATGGCCATTCACTTATCTGAAGGTCCTGGTATAATTAGCAAATTATGGCGGGAAAGTGACAGTTACGAGTATCCTTTGCAAGCATATAAAAGACTTTCAAATTATACTCAATCACAATTTAATGATAGCTTATTTCATTACGCACGTAGGATGGCAACCTATGACTTTGATTTTTGGGGTAAATATTTTAGAGATTACAGAAACAACGACCTAAAATCTAATTGGTTGTCGGTGCAAAGTACCTGGAATATTCTAAAAGCTGTTGAAGGCTCAACCAACAGATATTTTATGCCTATAGAACAGGCCCCGGAGGAATATGCATATAATGTTATTCCTTTGCATGTAGAATCAGACAGTTGCGCTGTTATAGTTAAGTTTAAGGGGCATTTAGAAGTGAACGAACATGCTGGTTGGAGATATGGATTTGTAGCCGAAAAAACATCCGGAGAAGTTAGCAGATATAGTGAAACTTATAATTCAGATGAGAAAGAAATTCACTTCTCTCTTGAATCCGGTGAGTCAAAAATGTATTTGGTAGTAATGGGTGCGCCAAAAACCAATATTACAACCAATTCAAATAATGATACATGGAAAGGCTACCCTAAACATTATCGGTTTCCTTACGAGGTTTCAATTTTGGGTGCATTTCCGGAAGGCCACCAAAATCCTGATTTGTTTAGAACAAACTTTCGCTTTGATGGACATAAGCACGCCAATGGTGGAGGTTGGGTCAGTAATTCCAGCAATGTTGAATCTTCAGTATTTGTTGGTCCTCATGCCATGGTATTGGGTAATTGCAGTATTTCAGGTAATGTAGTCATTGATCATACAAGTATTGTAGTAAATGCCAATCTTACGGACAATGTCAAAGTCCTTGATAATGGAGTGGTTTTTAATTCTGATTTATCAGAAAATGCCGAGGTTCGAGGCCATTCCTACGCCGAAAATGTAAAAATGTCCGGAAATTCAATCATTGGTATGCGTGCAAAAGTATATAATTACACGCTATCTGGGACTGCTGAGGTTGGTGGAGATGTGATAGTTTATAATGAAAATGGAAGTTGTGATAATGGTGTTCAATACGTTCTCACCAACTATTACGATAATAAATTATTAGATTGTGACGGTAAAACTGCCGAAAGTCCTCAGAATAAAGATGTGAATAATACGTATACTCAATTTGGAGATTCAGAAATGGCTATGAAATGCAATTGTAGTAATTTACCAGATTGCATAACTACAGCAATTCATGATACAAACCAGCATTTGGTTGATTTTGCAACACCTAATCCCACATCATCATGGGTAAGTATCCCTAATTCTATGCCTTTATCAGAAAAATCAATTAAATATGAAATATTCAATTCAACCGGTATGGTAATTAAAACTGAATTTGGCAGTTCGCAAGGTTCTTATTTGAAAATAAACCTAGGTGATTTAAATGATGGTATTTATTTTATAAGATGCAGTGAGGATGGTCTATATTCTAAAACTTACTCGGTAGTCAAAAGAAATTGAGGATTGGAATAATTTTTTATATCCTATAACATACGGCATTGATATTCATTCCGGCACCAACGGAAGCAAATAAGACAATATCTCCTTTTTGTATTTGGTGGTTTTCCATTTGACCACGTTTAACAAGATCATAAATGGTTGGAATGGTGGCTACCGAACTGTTCCCAAGTTTGTGAATACTCATTGGCATTATATGTTGTGGGGCATCTTTGATACCATAGAGCCTATAAAGTGCTTTGATGATTCCTTCATCCATTTTTTCATTTGCTTGGTGGATAAATACCTTTTTGAGGTTTTCTATTGGAACATTTGCTTTCTCGAGACAGTCTTTCATTGCTTGTGGAACGTATTTCATGGCATATTCATAGACTTTTCTTCCCTTCATTTTTATAAATCTGATTCTTGGGTCAGAATGAGGAAAATATGATTTACCCATGTGAATGTAATTCATTTCATCGATGCAGTGGCTTTGAACACATGAAGATAAAATACCGGAATCGTCTTCACTTGGTTGATATTCAAGCACAACTGCTCCGGCACCATCACTGAATATCATACTATCTCTATCGTAAACATCTATTACCCTTGACAATGTTTCTGTACCAATTACCAATGCTTTATGTGCAACACCCGCTTTGAAGAATGCATCTGCTTGAATAACTCCTTGTAACCATCCCGGACACCCAAATAAAACATCATATCCAACACAAGAGGGAGCTTTGATACCCAATTTGTGCTTAATTCTTGAAGCAAGTGAAGGTACAGTATCTGATTGGATGGTATGTTTGACTACATTACCATAGTTATGTGCTACTATTATTTGATCGATGGTTTCTGGATCAACCTTGCTGTCAGCTAACGCTATTTGAGCGGCAATGAGGCCCATATCTGAATTCTCCATGTTCTCAGGCGCATAACGTCTTTCTTCAATTCCCGTAATTTCTTGAAATTTTTGAACAATAATATCTGGTGAAGAATCAATTTTTCGATGATCTTCATTGAAAAAGTCGTGCATAGTGAAATCTCGGTTGGTTTTAATAACCTCCGGAATAAAGCAACCTGTGCCGGTTAT
>JAEUUM010000143.1 GCA_016787375.1 Saprospiraceae bacterium | reverse complement strand
GTGATAATATAAGGCTTGCAATGCGTTTTACCATTGAAGCTGCTAAATGTGTATATGCCAACACTGCCATTGGAGAAAAAGCATTGTCAGTGGTAGCTCTGGCATTTCAGCAAATGATGATGAAGTCTCAAAACCGAGAGGCTAGAGTGTTGATGGTCGGCTCAGGTCAGACGAATACCTTGTTTGGTAAATTTCTTCAAAAACACCAGTTTACAAATATCACCATTTTTAATCGTTCATTAGATGGTGCACAAATTCTCGCCAATCAATTAGGCGGAAAAGCATACAGTTTGAATGATCTTAAAAACTATAAAGGTGGCTTTGATATTATGGTGGTTTGCACAGGTTCAGTTGAATGTGTCATTACACCTGATTTATATGAGCAATTAATTGGTACGGATGGGAGTTCAAAAATACTGATTGATCTTTCTGTTCCAAACAATGTTGACCGAAAAGTTATACAAAATTACAATGTTCACTATATTGAAGTAGAAGCTTTAAAAGAGAAAGCAAAAGAAAACTTAGAACACAGACTTAATGCCATTGAAGCTGTTAAGACAATATTAGCAGACTTCATGAACCAGTTCATTACTGCTTTCAAACAGCGTCTTATCGAACGCGCATTGCACAAAGTACCTGAGGAAATTAAATCTGTTAAAGACCGTGCCATCAATCAGGTTTTTGCCAAAGAATTTGAGACCCTTGATGAATCATCCAAGGATTTGCTCCTCAGAATGATGACCTACATGGAGAAAGGTTGTATCAACATTCCCATGAAGGCTGCACGTGAAGCAGTAGTTTAACTTGGATTAAATGACGTAATTAGCTAGCAAATCACAACTCCTTTCTTAACCTCGCTACCGGTATATTAAGTTGCTCCCTGTATTTAGCCACGGTACGTCTGGCTATGTTATAGCCTTTATTGCGCAAGATGTTCTTGAGTTTTTCGTCTGAGAGTGGTTTTCTTTTATTTTCACCACCTATTACATCTGTAAGTATTTTTTTAACTTCCAAAGTTGATACCTCACTTCCATCATCAGTTTGAAGTGATTCAGAGAAAAATTCTTTTAGTCTTTTGGTTCCAAATTCTGTTTGAACAAACTTACTGTTTGCAACCCTGGAAATGGTCGATATATCGAGTCCTGTCACATCTGATATATCTTTTAATATCATTGGTCTCAAACGTGTATCATCGCCTGTCAGAAAATATTCAAACTGAAACTGCATGATGGCATACATAGTGGTATACATGGTTTGTTGTCGCTGTCTGATTGCGTCAATAAACCATTTAGCAGAGTCAATTTTTTGTTTGATGAATAGTATGGCTTCTTTGTCTTTTTTTGTGGTTCGTTGATTCTGCCTATTGATGTTGTATTCCTTAAGCATATCAACATAATGTTCATTTACCCTTAAATCTGGTGCGTTTCGTGAATTAAGTGTAAGTTCAAGTTCGCCTTCACGATTTATGATTATAAAATCCGGAATAATATAATTTACTGAATGAGCTCCTGACTCTTCATAACCGCTTGCTGGTTTAGGGTTTGATTTTAAAATTTCATCTATTGCATATTTAAGTTCCAATTCTGACACACCAAGTGTTCTTTGAAGTTTTGGATAATGTTTTTTTGAAAATTCTTCAAAATATAATTCGATGATTTTAATAGCCGTTATGATAACTTTTTTTTCAAGAGGAGCTGCATTTGACGGCAATATTGACATTTTGTGCTTAAGCTGCAACAGAAGGCATTCCCTGAGGTCTCTTGCACCTACACCCGGTGGGTCAAAAGTTTGAACCTTTTTCAATACCTGCATAACTTCCTCCTCGGTAGTTATGATATTCTGAGCAAACATCAAGTCGTCAATAATAGCAATTGGTTCTCTACGAAGATAGCCATCGTCATCAATGCTTCCGATTATTTGTTTAGCAATATACTTTTCGCGTTCGTCTGCTAAGTCTATGAGGCCCAATTGGGTTTCAAGATATTCATGAAATGAATTTTCAACTGCAAATGGAACTTGTTTCTCTTCCTCTTCCTGATAACCGTCTCCTTTGAGTTTGTAGGAGCCCGCATCATCATCATTCATGTAGTCTGAGAGGTATTCTTCGAGGGAGTATTCTTCAGTGCTGTAATTATCTTCTGTCTCTTCAGATTCGTGGTATTCTTCTCCTTCGTCTTGGGTGTGGTTGTCTTCTTGTGCTCTGTTAGCATCTCCAAAGAAATCCTCCTCCTCATCGCCCTCATCAAGGGCAGGATTTGCCTCAAGTTCCTCTTTTATTCTTTGCTCTAATGTTGCAGTTGGTATCTGCAGCAACTTCATTAACTGAATTTGCTGAGGTGACAGCTTCTGCAACATTTTTTGACTTAAACTCTGTTTTAGCATAATCCTCTATTATTAATATCTATCCACAGCAAAACGAATTTTAACCAAATCAAGTTTCATTTCATATCTATTATGTAATAATTTGAGTGTAATGTTCGTTTAATATGGATAAACTGAATTAAATTTAACCTTTAATATCTAAATAAACAAGTAATGGCTGCAAAGGATCATATAAAATCAATTAAAGAAGCGTTAAAAAAATCAAAACTTGATGCTTATATAATTCCATCAAGTGACCCACATCAGAGCGAATATGTCGCAGATCATTGGAAATCAAGACAATGGGTTTCTAATTTTAGTGGTTCTGCTGGATTGGTTGTCATAACCCAAACTCATGCAGGACTTTGGACAGACAGCAGGTACTTTTTACAAGCCGAACAAGAATTAAAAGGTACCGGCATGACTTTGCACAAACAAAATGTTCAAGGTGCGCCTGAACACATGGATTGGTTAAGAGATCAACTTGCACCCGGAAGTACAGTTGCATTTGACGGGAAATGTTTTTCTATATCACAGGTAGAATCAATGGCAAAAACCTTTGGTGAAAAAGGCATCAAAATTGATGCTGATGTAGATTTGATCTCCGCTATTTGGAAGAACAGACCTCCTTTGCCAAATGGTCAGTTTTTCGAGCTCTCTGAGTATTACACCGGTATGAGTCGCATAGAGCGCATAAGCAGAATTCAGAAAGCCATTATCTCTCAAAATATACAGCATTATTTAATTACAACACTCGATGACCTTTGTTGGGTATTGAATATTCGGTCCAATGATGTTGAGTATAATCCGGTTTGCATAGCTTATG
Source organism: Saprospiraceae bacterium (assembly GCA_016787375.1). Classification (GTDB taxonomy): domain Bacteria; phylum Bacteroidota; class Bacteroidia; order Chitinophagales; family Saprospiraceae; genus JAEUUM01. Next base: position 7,120 of record JAEUUM010000143.1, on the reverse strand, counting down.
CTGTAATTAGTCAAAACAAAACTACCTTTTTTGTTGATTCTTCAAAAGTGCCTGATTCCATCAAAAAGTCGTTTGCAAAAGAAAAAATTGATATTCAACCTTATGAAGCAATTGAAGGGTTTCTAAAGAAAATTAATAAAACAGATAAGATTTGGGTGGATAAATCCACTGCAAGTGAATGGCTGGGCTCGATCATTAAAAAAGACCAACTTTATAGCGGTCATAACATTCCAAAAAACCTGAAAGCCATAAAAAATGAAACGGAAATTAGGCACATTAAGCATGCAATGATGAAAGATGGTATTTCTCTTACCAAGGCGTTTATGTGGCTCGAATCAGAGGTTAAAAAGAGAGAAGTAAGCGAAGTAGAAATAGCCGAAAAAATCATAGAATCCAGACAAATACATGATGATTATATTGGAGAAAGTTTTGGTGCAATAATAGGTTACGGATCCAATGGCGCCATTATTCATTACCATCCTGAAAAGGGAAAATGTGCAATGGTCAAACAAAAAGGTATTTTACTCATTGATTGTGGTGGACAATATAAATGCGGTACTACAGACATAACGAGAACCCTTGCATTGGGAAAACCTACCAAAGAACAAAAGCTTCATTTCACTATGGTTCTAAAAGGCAACATAGCCTTATCCATGGCGAAGTTTCCAACAGGAACCAGAGGAGTGCAGCTTGATATTCTTGCCAGGCAATTTTTATGGCAACATGGTCTTGGATACCTGCACGGTACAGGTCATGGGGTAGGATTCTTCCTTAACGTACATGAACCTCCTCAAGGATTTACCTCCGGACTTGGAGAGAGGGCAGTCACCATAATTGAAAAAGGAATGCTGACCTCTAATGAACCCGGCATGTACGTTGAAGGCAGCCATGGCATCAGAATTGAAAACTTAATTTTAGCAGTTGAAGATGAGATTACAGATTACGGTGAGTTCCTTAGCTTTGATACAGTAACACTATTTCCAATTGAGCAAAAATTAATTAACACTAAGTATCTGAGTAATCACGAGATTAAATGGCTTAACGATTATCACAGCAAAGTTTATGACTTGATTCATCCATTTTTAACCAAAAAAGAAGCCAAGTGGTTAAAAGAAAAGACAAAGCCAATTAAATAATCAGGTAAAGATTTGATAAACAACAATTTTTACTTTTAATTTGTGCCACATTTGAAAATTAAAAAAGTATTATCATGAGTCACGGTCACCAGGATGAAAAAGTAGGAAAAAAATCCATGTGTTTGCTATACTTTGTTTTCTTTTTATTTCTCTTGATAGCAGCCATTGTTATCATCATGAAAAGAGGATATCAATTGGATTTTAATTAAGACTTGACGGCATATGCTGCCATCTTTAACCAGTCCTTTTCATTTTCATGCATCGATAAAAGGTGAAAATGATTTTGAACAACCAATTGACCAATTTACAATGAGATTATGGTTTCTAATATGAATCCGTTATCTCTTTGTCTCAAAGATCTTTAGCAGAAATTTTACGTATTACAAAAAGAGGCGCATTTTTTGCTCCTCAAAATCATCATGTCTAAAGATTCTTCCATTCATTCAATACTGCTGGTTGAAGACAATCTTGCAGATGCAAGATTGGTTTCACGGTATCTTGCAAATAATGACATCATCAAAACGGAGCTTTTGCATGTAGTTGACATGCGTTCGGCCTTGGAAGTTTTACACAAGCAAGAGTTTTCAGTTATTTTACTCGATTTAAGCCTTCCTGATAGTTTTGGACTGGACACCTTACAGAAATTAAGAACAGGAGTTCCGTCAAAGACTTTAAATACAATAGTTTTAACCGGAGATACTGATAAAAAAACAGGAATTAGTGCAATTCGGGCCGGGGCACAAGATTTTTTGATCAAAGGCAACATCGACGCAGATTCACTGGGTAAATCCATCAGGTTTGCTATTGAAAGGGTACAAACTTATCGGTTTTTAGACCAAACACAGCGGTCTGCAAAAATCGGAAGTTGGAGATACATTTTGGAAAATGATGTATTCCAAATTTCAGATATTGTTTTTGAGATTCTTGGACTCAATCCATTTGGTTTTGAAACACTGAAGGAAGGAATTGAGAAATCAGAAGGCAAATTTCTTATTTTTAACGACCTCATTACTCAAAATTTTAATCAAAGCATTGCTCAAAAGGATATCAGCCTCGAGTTGTCCAATAATGACCAACGCTATCTGATTTTAAAATTTGAACGCAATCTATCTATTGATAATCAGGTACAATTAGATGGAACCATTCAGGATATAACAGAACGTGTAAAAGCAAACGAACTGGCCAAAGAGGCTGAATTCAACAAAAGAGCCCTTGAGATGAAAGAGAGATTCATCGCCAATGTAAGCCATGAAATGCGCACTCCGATGAACGTTATTCTAGGGTTGTCAAGGCTTCTACTGGATACCAAACTCTCTGATGTTCAACTAACTTACCTGAATTCAATCATACATTCCGGTGATATGCTGCTTGGAATCGTTAATGATATTCTTGAGATTTCTTCACATCAGCAAGGAAGACTAGAACTTATATACAAGAGTGTAAACATAAGAGACCTAATAAAGAATATTGAAACCCAAATGAAGCCAAGGGTTGAAGAAAAAATACTTACAGCCCAATATTTTGTAGCAAATGAAGTGCCTGAAATATTGGAAATAGATCAACTTCGCCTTCAACAGATATTGATGAATTTAGTGGGTAACGCCATTAAATTTACTGAAAATGGGGGAATTAAAGTCTCAGTTAATTTTGATAACTCTCATGAACAAAGATCACTTAAGATAATGATTGAGGATACAGGTATTGGAATTCCAACAGAAAAAATCGATTCCGTCTTTGAACCGTTTGTAAGGGTTATATCAAAGGAGAAATTACATGAAGGGACAGGCTTGGGACTCACAATAGTAAAAACCTGGATCGAAAAGATGAACGGAAGCATCATTATTCAAAGTAAGCTGGGTCAAGGAACAAATGTATTGATTTCATTGCCTGTGCTTATATCTGATCAACAAAGCCCTGAGCTTAAATCACCGAATTCCAGAAAAAATGGGTTGTTGAGCTTAAAAAAGATTTTGCTTGTAGATGACCATGCCCTAAATCGATTGGTGGCACAAAAAACCATTCAACAAAAATTTCCAAACTGTGAAATTATCATTGCTGAAAACGGTAAACAAGCTTTGGAAAAAATAGAAAATGAATTGCCTGGGTTGGTGCTTATGGATCTTCAAATGCCGGTTATGGACGGTTATGAAGCTACTTGGATGATCCGAAAATCAGGAAACGAACTTGTAGCCGGGCTTCCTGTTTTAGCAATGACAGCTAATGCATATATTACCAAAGATACGGAACTAAATGCCAAAGGATTTACCGACTATATTCTGAAGCCCTTTGATGTTGATGAATTGGTTGAAAAAATTAATCTTTATTGCAAATGATAAATCTCGACACGACCTTGCTTGATGATGTTAGCAATGGAGACAGCGATTTCAAGCTTTTGCTCCTGGGAATGATAAAGGAAGAGTTAATAAGTTCTTTGCCTGAAATGATTTTTTGCTATGAAAAAGGCGACTTTACTGGTTTGCATACACTAAGCCATAAACTCAAAACAACCCTGGGTTACGCTCAAAACCAGAACATCGTGGAGTTAAATACATTTATTGAACACAACAGCAAATTGATACTGCCTGATCCTTTGGTTTATGAATACCTAGTTCAAATGAATAAATTGCTGCCAGGGTATATTGAAGGTCTTGAAAATTTGGCATCCAATCTGTGATTTACTACCTTTGTTTCTTTTAGACTAAAATTTCAATTACCGTAAAATGGAAGTACTACTGTTAGACAATGAAGGACTTATGCACACTACTCTTGAATTTAAATTGCAGAAGGCCGGGATGGTGCCTGTTTATATCAATCAAGCTGATGAAGTGACAGATGTTATCAAAGGAAGAGATATTGCGATAGCAATTTTGGATCTTGACATTGAAAAGTCGGATGTAGAGATGATGCTGACCGTATGTGAGTCTGGTGCCAATAATGCTATTCCGGTTCTTGGTATTACCAGCCTAGAAGATGAAGAACAGATTTTATACTGGTTGCATAAGGGCATTCATGATTTTATAGCCAAACCATACAAAACATCTGAAATTATCATTAGAATAAAAAAAGCTCTTTCTGCCATTGAGGTAAAATCTTAATTCAATGGATTGCGTTTTTAAGAAAATTCAACTTAGATATTATTCATCTATATCAATCTTGTAACATTATGAAAGGTATAATACTTGCAGGTGGACTTGGTACCCGTTTATATCCCTTAACATTGGCAGTGAGCAAACAACTCATGCCGGTGTATGATAAACCTATGATCTACTATCCATTATCTACATTGATCTTAAGTGGAATTCGCGAAATATTAATTATTTCCACACCTCATGATTTACCAAAATTCAAAGAATTACTTGGAGATGGCTCTGAAATAGGTTGCAGATTTGAATATATTGAACAACATGTGCCAAATGGTCTTGCACAAGCTTTTGTATTGGGTGAAAAATTTATTGGTAACGATGATGTAGCTCTGATACTTGGAGACAATATATTTTATGGAAGTGGGTTGAATGAGTTGTTACAATCAAGTTCAAAACCGAACGGTGGGATTGTTTTTGCATACCAGGTAGCTGATCCTGAGAGGTATGGTGTTGTTGAGTTTGACGACAAATTTCATGCAATCAGCATTGAAGAAAAACCTGCTAACCCGAAATCAAATTATGCAGTTCCGGGTATTTACTTCTATGATAACAGTGTTGTGGAAGTTGCTAAAAACTTAAAACCCAGCCCAAGAGGTGAATATGAGATCACAGACATCAACAAATACTATCTCGAAAAAGCTAAACTAAAGGTGGGTGTATTGGGACGAGGTGTGGCCTGGCTTGATACCGGTACCCATAAATCTTTGATACAAGCAGGGCAGTTTATTGAAGTTATTGAAGACCGACAAGGCCTAAAGATTGGCTGTATAGAAGAATCAGCATACGAAATGGGTTTTATAAATGACGAACAACTCAAACACCTTGGACACAAATACATTAAAAGCGGATATGGTGAATACCTGCTTAAATTATTGAAAAAATAAGCTTTGAAGCCCGTTTCAATAAGTTATTCCACAAAAAATTTTATCCCAAAATTTTCATAAAAAGGTATCCGGTGTACCAAATTTAAAGGGGAATAATTAATTTTTCAGTTGTTGCTAAAATGGTCTGAGTTTTATTTTCAGGCTTCAAAATTTTAAGCCAAAAAAGTATTTCAATCCAATAACTTTCATTATCATTGTCGTGAAATTGATTGTTTAACTAATTAACAGAACTCAAAAATGAAAAGAATTTTATCAGTACTTGTCTTCATGCTTGTATTTGTGACTGCAAACATTAATGCAACAGTAAATGTTGTTCGTTTGTCAGCAGAGGAAGTGACAATGAAGGCAGAAGCAAAAAACCTTCCTTCTGAATTTCAAGGAATTAACGTCGAGCAATTTTTAAAACTTACACCTGCTGAGTACAAAAACATCACCGGGCACAAATTAGGATTAAAAAATACTGTGGTGCTTAAAGTTGCTCAATGGAAAGTGAAAAAGGCAATGGAGGATGGTGTACCAGGTGGTGGTAAATCTCAGCTTATTGCACTTTTGTTGGCTTTTTTCCTTGGAGGACTTGGAATTCACAGATTTTATCTTGGCTATACTTGGCAAGGTGTGGTTCAATTATTGACATTAGGTGGTTGCGGTATTTGGGCACTTATTGATTTAATCAGAATCATTACTGGTGATTTGAAGCCTAAAGGCGGTGACTACACTGACAAACTATAAAAAATACTACCGGTATTGCTTACTCATTATTTTGGTGGCAATACCGGTATTACTATTGATCTTACCGGCAAACTATTTTGATGAAGGCACACCTATGTGCCTTTCTGTTTTAATATTCCACCAGGAATGTTATGGTTGTGGAATGACAAGGGCAGTAATGCATCTCATTCATCTGGATATTGAATCTGCGATTTATTACAACGCACTATCCATCATCGTTTTTCCAATATTGGCTTTTGTATATGTGGGTTGGTTCATAAAGATTTTTAAAAAAATTAAGTTATGATTTGTCTAAAATTCTTTGGTTGAATATTATTGCTGATTTTTAATGATTTCATATACAAATTCATATTTCTGCATGAAATATAAATTTAGTTGGCTATTCACCTGATAAAAGGTTTAACTTTTTTCTCTTATAATTATTAGTTAAACAAAATAATGAAAGCTTAAACAAAATAGAATCTGGTCTGTTTTCTAGTCCAAAATCATTGGCATGAAAAAATACCTTTATCTGGCTATCTTTCTTTGTTCTACAAGCTTATATTCACAAACTTGTGTTGTAAAGGGTTTTATTACAAATTCTAAGAACAACAGCCCGCTGGAGTTTGTGACTATTCAGATTTTAGATACCCAGCTTGGCACCACGTCAGATGAAAAAGGATATTTCGAAATCAGAGATATCAAACCCGGTGTTTACAGTATTAAGGCCTCTACTCTTGGATTTGACGCACAAGTTGCAAGTGAAATACTGATTACAAATGCAAAACCCAATGAAATCAATTTTGCATTATCTGAATCTGCACAAAACTTAAAGGAAGTTGAAGAAGTTTCGGCCCCTTTTACGAAGACAGAAGAAAGTCCGGTTTCATTGCGTACAATTGGTGCAACAGAAATCCAAAGAAATCCTGGATCAAATCGCGATATCTCGAAAGTGGTGCAGGTGCTTCCGGGTGTGACAAGTTCTGCTTCTTTCAGAAATGACCTGATTATTAGGGGAGGTGCGCCCAATGAAAACAGATTTTATCTGGATGATGTTGAAGTACCAAATATTAACCATTTCGCTACCCAAGGTTCATCAGGTGGTCCGGTCGGACTTATCAATGTGACTTTCATTCGTGAGGTTGATTTTTATAGTGGCGCTTTCCCGGCCAATAGAGGGAACACATTGTCATCTGTATTTAATTTCAAGCACCGCGATGGAAGGACTGATCGAATCGGAGCGACCATT
>JAEUUM010000136.1 GCA_016787375.1 Saprospiraceae bacterium | reverse complement strand
TCTTGAAAGCAATGGCGAGGCAGCAATTTTTGATCCTCTCAGGGAAGTTCAGCCATACATTGACCGCGCCCAAAAAGACAATGCAAAAATAAAATACGTATTCGAAACGCACTTTCATGCTGATTTTGTGTCGGGTCACCTCGATTTGGCAAAAAAGACTGGCGCTGCAATCGTTTATGGCCCTACTGCTAAACCTGGTTTTGAGGCAATCGTTGCTGAAGATAATCAGATTTTTAAAGTCGGAAACTATTCTGTTAAAGTTATACACACGCCAGGTCATACGCTTGAAAGTACCTGCTACATGATAGCGGATGAAAATGGTAAAGAACATGGTATCATTACTGGTGACACTTTATTCATTGGTGATGTAGGGCGCCCTGACCTCGCCCAACATGTCATAGCCGAACTCACTCAAGATAAACTGGCATCAATGCTATATGATTCTTTGAGAAATAAAATCATGCCGCTTGATGACAATTTGATTATTTATCCGAATCATGGTGCAGGCAGTGCATGCGGTAAAAACATGAGTAAAGAAACAACCGATACACTCGGTCACCAAAAACAAGTCAATTATGCACTGAGAGCTGATATGACTCGCGAAGAATTTATGAAAGAATTGCTTGAAGGCTTGACCACTCCTCCGGGTTATTTCCCTTCAAATGTTCTGATGAATATAAGAGGTTACGAAAGTCTGGACACCATAATGGAAAAAGGCATGAAAGCAATGAATCCAAATGAGTTCGAAGCTGCAGCAAATGTTACCGATGCAATTGTACTTGATACACGTAATGCAGAAGATTTTGCCAAAGGATTCGTTCCACGATCTATAAACATCGGACTCACAGGTGATTTTGCTCCTTGGGTGGGTTCATTGATAGTCGACGTAAAACAACCGCTTTTATTGATAACTGAGGCAGGTATGGAAGAAGAAACCATCATTCGCTTGAGCCGTGTTGGATTTGATCAAGTTCTTGGACATTTAGAGGGCGGATTCGAAACATGGAAAGTAGCAGGAAAAGAGTTTGATACCGTTAAACAAATATCCGCTGACCAGTTCAAAAACGAATTTGATCCCGCAAAATCAATTGTTTTTGATGTAAGAAAAGAAAGTGAATACAAGGCAGAACATGTTGAAGAAGCTTTCAATAAACCGCTGAATCTGATCAATCAATGGATGCCTGAAATTGATGAAAAACAGCATTTTTATTTGCATTGTGCAGGAGGGTATCGAAGTATGATTGCCGCAAGTTTATTAAAATCCAGAGGTTACCACAATTTTACGGAAGTAGCAGGTGGATTTAAATCTATAGTAGATGCGGGTGTGCCGGTTACTGACTTTGTTTGTCAGTCAAAACTACAACAAGCTTGATTTTATTTATGCAAACATTAACACAAAGGATGACCTTCATCAGTCATCCTTTGTGAATTTTACAAGTATCTTTGTAAAAAATTTGAAACATGAAAAACACCATAGAATTAGACGTAGAAAATATCAAATGCTCAGGCTGCATGAATACAATCAAAGGTGCGATGCTTAAAATGGAGGGAGTTCAAGAAGTGTCTATAGATCTCGAGTCAGAACACATTCATTTGGAAGGTAATGAGGCCATGGACAGAGAATCAATTGTAAAAAAGCTGGCATCTCTCGGTTATCCTGAAGTTGGCAACAACAACATCATTCGCAAGGCTGTTTCTTTTGTTAGTTGTGCAGTTGGAAGGTTAGAAAAAGAAAATTGAAACATTTGATTACTTGGCTTATAAGAATATTTGGCCCGGTACTTTGTGCATTTTAAAAAAAACTTGATGAGACATTTTAAATCTGGTCGTAGTATATTATTTGTTTTTCTGCTATTTTTTTCAGGCGGCATCATCTCGGCACAAAACATTGCGATACCTGGTATAAGTGTAATCAACAGTAAAATACAAGGACTACCGGGTGTTCAGTCTTTTGTCATTGGACTTCATAATGGTGAATGGTTAATCATTGGTGGTCGACTTGATGGATTACATCAGCGTCAGCCATTTGCTGCTTTTTTGGCAAGTGAAAATAATAATTCCATTTTTGTAATCAACCCAAATACCGGACAAGTTTGGTCGCACAATCTGCTGTCATTGCCTACTGAGTTGCAAGAACAACTCCAAAGCACCAACATGGAATTCCACCAAAATGGCGAAAAGCTTCTCATTATGGGAGGATATGGGTATTCAGCGACCAAAGATGAACATGTCACTTACAACGGACTGATAGTGGTAGACTTACCTTCTTGCATAGAAGCTGTTAAATCAAAAAGTTCACTTT
>JAEUUM010000131.1 GCA_016787375.1 Saprospiraceae bacterium | reverse complement strand
GCAGTTGACTGAACAATAGGTGCTAGTTTTGTGTAATGGATGTGACAAATGGCGGGAAACAAATGGTGCTCAATTTGAAAATTCAAACCTCCACAAATGAAGTTTGCCAATTTACTGTTTCTTGCAAAGTTTGCAGTTGTGCGAAGCTGGTGTATGGCCCATGAATCTTTGACTTTGCCTTCCTCGTTTGGTTCCGGAAATTCTGCACCTTCAACGACATGTGCCAATTGGAAAACGATAGCCAATGTCATGCCTTCAACGAAGTGCAACAAAATAAAGCCCAATAAAATGAAATACCATGGTAAATCAACCACCATAAAAGGCAAAACCAAAAACATGAAATAGTACAATGCTTTGTAAAAGAATAACCTGAAATACTCAATTTTGGGATGGTCAGGGTTTTTGTACCAACCCCAGTCCTTTCTGAAAAAGTTTACATAATCGTTTTTAAAAACCCACGATAAAGTTGTAAACAAATAAAAGAAAAACATATAAATATGCTGAAAACGGTGATTCCATTTTCTTTCTTGCATTGCTGTCAAACGGATAAAAGGAATATCCTCGATGTCTGAATCGTGCTCAGGAATATTTGTATAAGTATGGTGAACAACATTGTGCTTTATTTTCCACACATAGTCATTTGTTCCTAAGAGGTTAAAGGTAGAACCCAGTATCCTATTGAGTGTTTTATTGGATGAATATGCGCCATGCACAGCATCATGTGAGATATTAAATCCGATTAATGCTGCAAAAAAACCATTTATTGCAAACAGTATTAATACAACTCCAAGGCTAAAAACATTGGATATTATTCCAACATAGGTCAAAACAAATACAGATAAAATAAAGATGGATTTGGTAACCATCGCAGCATTTGCATGCTTTGAAAGATTATTAATCTTGAAGTAGTCTTCAACACGTTTACTCAAAACTTGATAAAAATCAGAAGCGGTTTTTTTATCAAATTGAATTTTTTTGGTCTGCTCCATTGGTGTACGAAAAAGATTTGATTTATTTAATGAATGTTAAGTTTGGTGTTTCAAAAGTGTTTGTGTGTTCGGTATTATAAACAAAGCCAATAACTAAAAAGTTTTACAGCCTTTACCATGCAAATATACTTGATTAAAATGTATTTATAAAGTGAATTTTCTAATATCTATGCTAATCAATCCAATTATTATTTTTCATTAATGAATGGTTCTTGCGATTCATCTGACCCTTAGCTGAACAAAATTAATTGAAATGTAATATGATCAACTAATTAAATCCAAAGGGATTAGCTTAATCTTTTGAGATGGAAGTTGCTTTGATTCGAAAAGCGGCTTGTCTGAATTAAATTTTTTCATTTAATGAAATCGTCCACAAAATGAAGGAGCACTTGGTAATTCTCTCAATTCCTCCGGATATTTGTTATTGCTTCACCCCAATGGTGTCAAAAAGTGGTTTTAACGGAACCTTGTCAAGAGGGGACTTGAAAACTGGCTGTTCTGGTTTGAAGGGTATTGCTGGTCGACCGGTAGTGTCAAATGATGACTGTTCACCCCAAATTTGCAATAGTGAATCTACAATACCGGCTGCAATTCTGAGGGCTTCTTTCTTGCATTTTTTTTCTTGCTCAAGTTTTTCAAATTGAACTATTTCTGATACCTTGGCGGCGACCATCTTTCTGTCAATACCACGTTCCTCTCTGAATTTGAAAATCAAAAACAAGGTTAGTAAACCCAGTGCTATCAACCATTTCTGACGTTTACTCATGATATGGTTTTAGCTTTTTATTTATCTTTTGCAATGTGGCAGTAGTTATGGAATCAATTGCGAACTGAACCATTGAATCTTGTTTTAATTCGCAATCTCTGATCCAAAATCCTCTCAGCTTACTTACTTGATTTGCACTCATTGTGTCGATCATTATCCGCTCATCAGCTGTAATTTTTATTACGTCATTTTTGCAACCAAGCAGCACGGCCAGAAAAATAGGCAACATTTTTTTTAAATTTTTCATTGAACTAATCTGCTCTTTTTTGCAAAACGAAATTTTTACCTAAATACACTTTCCTTACAACATCATCATTTGCAAGTTCTTCTGCCGTTCCCGCTCTCAATATATTGCCTTCAAACATCAGATAAGCACGATCGGTAATAGACAAAGTCTCCTGTACATTGTGATCCGTAATAAGAATTCCAATGTTTTTTGTTTTTAATTTTGCTACGATGTATTGAATATCTTCAACTGCGATTGGGTCAATTCCGGCAAATGGCTCATCGAGCAATATAAAGCTTGGGTTCGAAGCAAGGGCGCGGGCAATCTCCGTACGTCTTCTTTCTCCTCCTGATACCGTATCAGCCATATTTTTTCGAACTTTATGAAGGTTAAATTCATCGATCAGTTCTTCCAGCTTAGCTTTTTGTTCTGCCTTTGAAGTAGAGTTAAATTCCAGCACAGCCAGTATGTTGTCTTCAACTGTTAACTTTCTAAAAACAGATGCCTCTTGTGGCAGATAACCTATACCTTTCTGGGCTCTTCTGTACATTGGTAAATCAGTTATTTCTTCATCATCCAAAAATACTTGCCCTTGATTGGGTTTTATAAAGCCCACCATCATATAAAAAGAAGTAGTTTTACCGGCACCATT
>JAEUUM010000121.1 GCA_016787375.1 Saprospiraceae bacterium | reverse complement strand
GAATAGAACCCATTCAGAAAGACAGCTATAATCTTTATGATAACATTTTTAAAGTAAAGTATCCTGATGGAAAAGAAACTTGGCTTAGTGATTGGTTAAAAAAATAAGATATGGAAAAATTTATTTCTCAAAACGAACTTGATGCCTTTTATCAGAAGGAGCTAAAGTCAATAGGCAAACAAGGAATTGAAGAAAAAATCGGAAAAAAACGAAGTGATTATTTAAGTGGCCAAAATGCTAACAAAACAATTTTTCTATCTCATAGTCACTTAGACAAAACAATAGTAAAAAAGATTGGATTACTATTCGGAAATCTTAATGCAGAATTATATGTCGACTGGTTAGACAAAACATTACCAGAGACGACAAACAAAACAACCGCCTCAACCATAAAAAGCAAAATTCAAGATTGCCATCATTTTCTGTTTTTAGCTACATATCACGGATTGCGTTCAAAATGGTGTAATTGGGAACTTGGAATTGCGGACTCTCTTAAACCCGAAAACAAACTAGCAATACTTCCGATTCAAAGCAAATCAGGTAATTGGTCAGGTAATGAGTATCTTCAATTATATCCAGAAATGAAATTTGAAAATGATGACTTAGATTCATTGACAATAACTCAAATTAGCATTCAGCAATTGGATGGCAATGCAATTTCACTTGAGAAATGGTTAATAACTTAAAAATAATATCATGGACGAGAAAATAAAACACCTCGAATTCTTGCAAAATGTAATTACACGAATGAACTCAAATTCATTCCTAATTAAAGGCTGGACAATTACTCTGGTATCTGCATTGTTTGCACTTGCATCAAAAGATTCAAATGTAAATTATGTATTAGTTTCTTACATAGCTATTCCTGTCTTTTGGGTTTTGGACGGTTTTTATATTTCGCAAGAAAGACAATATAGAGACCTATACGCTGAAGTAGCAGCTAAATTAGAAACAGAGATTGATTTCAATATGAATGCATCAGGATATTGTAAAGGAGATAGGACTTGGATTGCTGGAGTTTTTTCTCAAACTCTAATTCAATTTTATGGAATCTCAATTGCAACAACATTAATTGTGATGTTCTTAATTAATTAACGATGGGCAAAAAAATATTTACTTCATACAAATATGCCGACTCAAATGTACGAGCAATACAAGGAATCAACCCAACAACCGTAAGGCATTATGTTGATATTTTGCAAGCAAAAATTGATTCAAGTGACCACATTAACAAAGGTGAAGATGATGGCGAAGATATGAGTACTCTTGCTGATTCAACAATTGCATCCAAACTCGGAGACAAAATATTTGATAGTACAGTGACCATTGTATTTATTTCAAAGGGAATGAAAGAAAATACACCTGAGACTGACCAATGGATTCCTTGGGAAATTTCATATTCATTAAGGGAACAATCAAGACAAGGAGTTAACAGTAAAACAAATGCTATGCTTGGTGTTGTATTACCCGATCAACTTGGTACTTATGATTGGTATTATAGAAACAATCCAGATTGTAACAGCATCACGCATTTTACAGGGCAATTATTTGCAATACTTAAAGATAATATGTTCAATATCAAAAACCCCCAAACAAAAGTATGCAATGGGACAACTATTACTGAAGGTGAGGCATCTTATATTAAGACCGTAAAGTGGGACGACTTTATAGAATACATTAATTGGTACATTGAAAAGGCACTTGAAATTTGGCGAGTGCGTGACCAATATAATATTAGAAAGACGGTATG
>JAEUUM010000102.1 GCA_016787375.1 Saprospiraceae bacterium | reverse complement strand
TTGATAATTGGTCAATTTGTTCTAGAGATACAGCAAGTGTTAATAATGAAATAAAACGCATTTTGACATCAGATTGTCTTACTCTTGTTGATGCACAAAATTGGAATTATACCGAATTTTTGAAGGTTGTATCAAAAATTAATTGGGAAAAGCAAAATCAAACGTTACAACTGATTAAAAATGACAATTATTCATTTATTGATAGTTTAAATGTTAGTTCATTACTTAAAACTAAAATTCATGCCTTTGCAAATTTGCTTGATACAATTCAATATGAGCAACCTGTGATTAATTTGAAGAACACTGTTAATAATTACTACTATTCTAATTTAAATGGATTAAGCCAAAATGAAATTATTTTATTCGGATCAATGATTGATGTGGCATTGAGTTCTATTGATTTTTGGAGTGATAGTTCTGTCGGTGGAGCAAATAAACTTAATTATTTTAGGAATAGAATTGATCAGATCTGTCCTCCTATTATCAATAATCGATGGGGAGGTATAAAATGGGGAAAGGTTTTTTTAAGTGATGCAACAGGTATCATTGGTGGAGCAACTAGAGCAATTGTAGCTTCTGGTGGTGCCGCTGCTTTGCCTAACCCTGCATTTGGGGGAATTCCATCAGCAGGTATTGCCGGGTTAGTTGGTGGTGCTACATCTTCATGTGTTTCAGTAATAAATCAATGGGAATAAATTTTTGAAAATATGTCAACTTCAAGAAACAGCTTAAGAAAAGTTATTATCAATAGCTTATCATCATTCCTGTATACTATGATAACATTTCCGTTTATAGGTGCATATTTTTCTTTGCCTTATTCGTTTTCAGTATTGATTGATAAACTTATTTTGCCTGTATTGTGTACCTTTCCTGTTGCTATTTTTATTGCTTACCTAAAATATAAGAATGAAATCTCTAAACTAAAAAACAATTAAGTAGGTAAAAATTTAAACATTTCATCAAATTCCTTCAATGGTGTTTTCCAATCAATTGTTTGAAAAAAGGTCTGAAATTGGTAGAAATTATAAACATAGAGCTCGGACTACTCAAGTTATCTACAAATAATTTTTTAATTTTTTAGATAATTTTAATAAACGGGATATATAATTATTCATTGATCAGGTGATTTATTGTATGCTGCATCTATAGACTTCCCCGAAAAAGTGGACACAAGAAATAGTTAAAATTAATTATTTTATCCTTTGAAATCAATTCTGTGTACAATATTAAAGAACATCATCATTTATATAATTTTAAGAATTTTACTGGAATATCTTTTAGAAGGTAATGTAATGGAGGATGTATTTTTCAGAGCCTTTACTGAAGGGTTGGTGTTGGCATTAATTGGTTTGTTTTTATTTAGAAGTCAGATATTCAAGAATTTGACAATTGGGTTGGCAGACCAATTTAGGAAATTTTTTTAAAAAATCATTTAAGTAGAATATTACCGGTCATTTCAATGGGAATATTAATACCCATATTCATTAAAATACTCGGTGCAATGTCCGCCAGTTTACCTTGTTTGACAATACGGTACTTGTTGGTTTTACTCACAAATATTACGGGTACCGGATTCATGCTGTGTTGTGTGTTTGGTGTACCATCTTCATTGATCATATAATCTGCATTGCCGTGATCGGCTATGATGAACAGGTCATAATTCTTTTCCAGAGCAAGTGGGACAATTTCTGAAAGGCATTTATCAACTGTTTCAGCTGCTTTAACTGCTGCTTCAAAAACACCGGTATGGCCAACCATGTCTGTATTGGCAAAGTTAAGACAAATAAAATCGGGTTGATTGTTTCTAATTTCTTCAGAAACCGCATATTTTATTCCTTCTGCGCTCATTTCAGGTTGTAAATCATAAGTTGCTACTTTTGGGGATGGTATCATAATCCGATTTTCATTTTTAAATGGATTTTCCCTGCCACCATTGAAGAAAAATGTTACGTGAGGATATTTCTCAGTCTCGGCAATTCTTAGTTGACTACGCCCGGCACTTGCTATCACTTCTCCCAGGGTATTTTCCAATTTATCATTGTTGAACAGAACTCCAATATTCTTAAAAGTTGCATCGTATTCAGTCATTGTAATGTAGTGCAGATCAAGTTTACGCATATTGTACTCATGCATATCCTCCTGTGTTAATACTTGTGTTATTTCTCTTGGACGATCAGTTCTAAAATTAAAATTTAAAACCACGTCACCAGATTTTATACGAGTATTATCGGATGGAAAGCTATTTGTGTTTAATATTATAGGAGTAAGAAATTCATCTGTCAACCCATTTTTGTACATATTTTCAATTTCTTCCAAGATGTCTTGAGTTTTTTTGCCATCATTATTAACGAGTGAGTCATAAGCTAATTTGATTCTCTCCCATCTTTTATCCCGATCCATGGCATAATACCTTCCTATTACTGTTACAATTTGAGCTTTGCTCTGAACGGCAGTCTCAACAATTCGTATAAAATTTGTACCACTTTTAGGGTCAGTATCACGACCATCCGTAAATGCATGTATGTATATTTTCTTCACACCTAATGCAGAAATAATGTCGACCAAACCAATCAGATGATCAAGATGAGAATGAACACCACCATCACTTACCAATCCGATTAAATGAAATGCCTTGTTAGTCTCAAGTGCAGAATTAACTGCATTTTTTAAAACATCATTATGGAGTAAAATTCCATTTTTCATAGCTAGGTTGATACGGACCAATTCCTGATAAACCACTCTACCTGCTCCAATATTCATATGGCCTACTTCAGAATTACCCATTTGTCCTTCAGGGAGCCCCACGTCCTCTCCAAAGGTTGTTAATGTGCTATGTGGATAATTATTCCAAAGCATATCAAAAAAAGGCGTGTTGGCCTGATAAATGGCATCTGACGATGGTTTGTTACCTATTCCCCAACCGTCAAGAATTAAAAGGGCAGTTTTTTTGATCATAATAACTCAATTTGAAATTATCCACTAACTATTTTTCATCGAGGTGTAAAATGTGCATTAACCTGTGAAGTATAGGTGCAAAAATTAATCCTGCAGCAGTAAGAAATGCAATACCGCTGTATAATGCATATATGCCTGAAAAGATCATGCATGGATTAGAGGGATTGTCTCCAATTGGCCCCATGCCTGTTAATATCATTGACGCATTATAAAATGCACTCACCCAATCCTGTTGACAATAATGTCGGTACCCCAACATTCCCATAAACAATGAAATACCAATAAAGCCTGTTGAAACAGCACAGTAACGTGCAAACCTTGATAAAAATTTGCGAGTTGAAATTAACGACTCATTTTTTTTTTCAAATTTCAACATTTCCTTTATTCTTCATTCTGATTCTCGCAAATTTAACAAAATTCAACAGTATTTTTCGGCCTTCTGTGGTCATGATTGATTCTGGATGAAATTGTACCCCAAAAACTGGAAGTTGTTTGTGAGCAACACTCATAATTGCACCTTTTGAATCAATTG
>JAEUUM010000080.1 GCA_016787375.1 Saprospiraceae bacterium | reverse complement strand
TAACTTGATATTCGACCCACTGGTTAGTGCCATTGCCGCGGGCAATTGTATATTGGTTAAACCGTCAGAGCTTACTCCGGAGGCTTCGCAGATTATTAGAAAAATTATTAAGGAAGTTTTCCATACTGATGAAATTAATATTATTGAGGGAGATGCTCATCTCGCTGCATCATTGACAAAATTACCTTTTGATCATATTTTCTTTACCGGTAGCCCGGCTGTTGGTAAAATGGTTATGAAAGCAGCCTCTGAAAATCTTACTTCTGTTACCTTGGAGTTAGGTGGCAAATCACCGGCAATTGTCCACTCCGATGCTGATATTAATAAAACAGCTTCAAGTCTTGTTTTTGCAAAATTTCTGAACACAGGCCAAACTTGTATCGCACCTGATTATGTTCTGGTTCATCGCAGTGTAAAAAGACAACTCATTGACGTAATGGTTTTAAAGATCCAGTCAAGTTATGGAAATAGTGAGTCTAAAGTTAAATCTTCAAAAGACTTTGGCAGGATTGTCTCTGAAAATAATTTCAAAAGGATCGAATCTTATATCAAAGAGGCCATATCAATCGGAGCTACTATTAATTATGGTGGTCATGCTGATATCAATGAGAGATACATAGAGCCAACAATAATCTCAAATGTTGAGATTGATTCAAGTATCATGCAAAATGAAATCTTTGGACCTGTTCTTCCGGTATTAGAGTACCAAACATTAGATGAAGCGTATCATATAATTAATGCATTACCCAAACCTTTGGCTTGCTACATATTCAGTAACTCTCATAATATTCAACAAGACATTTTATCAAATACAACTGCCGGGGGAACTACCATTAATGATTGCCTGTTGCATAACTTTAATCCTAATCTTCCATTTGGTGGCATTAATAACAGTGGTATTGGTAAGGGGAGGGGATTATATGGTTTTTATGAGTTTTCAAATGCCAGAGGAGTATTGAATGCTAAATCATTTGTCAGAATGTCAAGTTTACTCTCTGCGCCCTATTCTGCAGTTAAATACAAAATAGTCAATATTTTATTGAGGTATTTTTAATTCTGAAATAAGCTGAGGATTTTAATAAAACAAAAAAGCCTTCGATTGAAGGCTTTTTTTATTTCTTACTGAGTCTCTGAGTGGTTATTAGCTTATCTTTTTTGTCAACAAACTGTATCAAATACATCCCTTTTGGCAAATCAATAATGCTGAGCATTTGACTTCCCTCAATTGCGAAGGACTTGATTTTTCTCCCAGCCAGATTAAAGATATTTACACTACCAACGCTGTTATCGCGGTCTTGTACATTAACATAATCTGAAGCAGGATTGGGATAAATAGAAATTTTTACATCATCCCTTGAGTAAGATGCGAAACTGCCCGACGCGTCAACGCTTACTTGTGCAAAAGCACAGCAAGAGACGAATACGATGAGAAGGCTGAGTAGTATCTTTTTCATTTTACAAAGTTATGAAATTGTATCCAAGAAAACAAGGTGTAAAAAATATTTTAATAAAAATTAACACATTGATAATAAAATACCTTCCCTTCTCGTTATTCCCTTTTGGCCCAAATCTTGAAGTTGTCGAGGAATTCCTTGACCGACTGCTGTCCAAGATCCCCTTCTCCCTGTCTTCTTACTGAAACTTTTTCTGCTGCAGCATCTTTCTCGCCCATAACGAGCATATACGGAACACGCATTAATTCAGCATCACGAATTTTCTTCCCAATACTTTCTACTCGGTTATCTATTTCAACCCTCACACCTGCTTCTTTGAGTTGTTTGAATATTCCCATTGAATAATCAGCTACTTTATCACTGATAGGCAAAATTTTAACTTGTACTGGTGAAAGCCATACCGGAAATTTACCTGCATAATGTTCAAGCAAAAATCCGATGAATCTTTCATGCGTACCCAAAGGAGCACGGTGAATAATCAAAGGGGTCTCTTGTTCGTTTTCACTGTTCGTGAAACTTAATTTAAACCTTCTTCCTTGAGCGAAATCTACTTGATTGGTGGCAAGCGTAAATTCTCTTCCAATTGCACTCCAAATTTGAACGTCAATCTTAGGGCCATAAAATGCACCTTCATCAGCAACTTCTACAAATGGGGTATTGGTATCTTTGAGTACCTGTCTTACCATTTCTTCAGTCTCTAACCAAAGCTCCGGTTCGTTAATATATTTTTGTCCAAGCTTAGCAGGGTCATGAAGCGACAACCTCATTACATACTTGTCTATACCAAATATTTTGAAATACTTAAGGTACATATCATTAACAGCCTTGAATTCTTCAAAGAACTGTGCTTTTGTGCAATAAATATGAGCATCATTCATGTGAAGGCATCTTACCCTCATGAGCCCGAATAATTCACCGCTTTGTTCATACCGATAACATGTCCCGTATTCTGCAAGTCTCAATGGCATATCACGGTAACTCCTTGGCTCAGCATCAAATATTTTATGGTGGTGCGGGCAGTTCATGGCTTTAAGATAATATTTCGTACCATCAAGCTCCATTGGTGGATACATACTGTCCTGATAGTAAGGTAAGTGTCCACTGGTGATATACATGCTTTCTTTTGCAATATGTGGAGTAACTACTCTTTTATATCCGGCAGCTTCTTCAGTTTCTTTTGCAAGTTTTTCCAGCTCTTCAATGATGATTGTACCATTTGGCATCCAAAGTGGAAGTCCGGGCCCAACATCATCATCCATTGTATAGATACCCAGTTCTTTTCCTAGTTTTCTGTGGTCTCTTTTCTTGGCCTCTTCAAGCATGAGCAGATATTCATCCATCTCCTGTTGATTGGGGAATGTGACACCATAAACCCGAGTCAGTACTTTGTTCTTTTCGTCACCTTTCCAGTAAGCACCGGAAATGTTTGTCAGTTTGATGGATTTGATCAAGCCGGTGTGTGGAATATGAGGCCCTCTGCAAAGGTCTGTAAATTCACCTTGGGTATAAAATGTGATTTCACCATCTTGAAGACCTTCCAACAAATCAAGTTTATATTCATCGCCTTTTTCAGTAAAATAGGCAACTGCATCTGCTTTTGAAATTTCCTTCCTAACAAACTGGTTGTTTTGTTTCGCCAGTTCTACCATTTTCTTCTCCAACTTAACAAGATCTTCCTCTGTTATTTGAGCACCACCAAGGTCCATGTCGTAATAAAAACCTTTATCAATTGGAGGGCCGACCCAGAATTTTACACCGGGAAACATAGACTCTACTGCTTCAGCCATAAGGTGAGCAGATGAATGCCAAAAAGTTGCTTTGCCATCTGAATCATCCCATGCAAGCAGTTTCAAGGCAGCATCTTCATATACAGGGCGATTCATGTCCCAGACCTGACCATTGATGCTGGCTACTAAAATTCTTTTTGCCAAACCTTCACTTATTGATTTAGCAATGGCCATGGGAGTTGTTCCGGCTTCAAATTGCTTAACAGCGCCATCCGGAAAAGTAATATTGATCATAAACTTTAATTAATCGGTTGTATTTATTTGGAGTTGCAAAGTTAAATAAACTCTGAAACAATATTGGCTTATACGTAATTTGGCAGGGAAGTGTTGTAGGTTTTTATTATTTTTGGCAAATTGATTTCAAGAAGATGGACAAATCTTACCATTTCGAAACTGAACTTTTTGAATTGAAGTGTGGTGACAAGCAAATCAGATTAAACAAAGTGATTAATCCGGAGGTCTTGTTTGATCAATTGCTAGAGAAGGGCACTTCGCATGAGGACGTAAAAACTGAAAGAATTCCTTATTGGGCAGAATTATGGCCGGCTTCTATGGCTATGAGCTCTTACCTGATGGAAAACCCAAGCTTGGTATTGAACAAAGAGGTACTTGAAATTGGTTGTGGTCTTGGATTAGCAGGTATTTCAGCAAAATTGGCAGGCGGGCGGGTTTTATTGACTGATTACCTCCAGGAAGCGGTTGGTGTAGCTGCTAAAAACTGGGAGCAAAACTTTGATGATGAGCCAAATGTGCAAATCATCGATTGGAACCATCCACCTCAAGGCAAACAATTTGATGTAATAATAGGTGCTGACGTTTTGTATGACAAAACCAATCATGGGCCTTTAATTGAATTTTTTAATAAAATGCTCAAATATGGCGGCTTGCTTTTGCTCTCTGACCCTTCGAGAGGTGCTGCAAAAAGTTTTTTTGAGAAATTAGATCAGGAGGATTATAGAATAAAAAAGAATAAAATAACCAACAAAATGTCAGAAACTACAAATGTTATTGACATTTATACCTGCGTTCGCAGTTTGTCAAGTTAAAGCAAAATCAAAATAGTTTATTTGAAGCTTTTAGGATTCTAATAATACTTTAATCAATCTTCTTATTTTGCTAAAAAGTGAATAATACACACAATTTTATCTACTAGTATCTACTTGGCTGTCAAAAACAACTCCAGAATATTTGCAGCTGCCTTGGCAATAACGGTACCCGGACCAAAAATACCTGCAACACCTTTTTCAAAAAGATAATCATAATCCTGAGAGGGAATCACACCACCCACAATTACCAGAATATCTTCACGACCAAGTTTCTTAAGAGCTTCAATGGTTTCCGGAACCAGTGTTTTGTGTCCTGCAGCTAAAGATGAAATGCCTAGTATATGGACGTCATTTTCTGCAGCTTGCTTTGCTGCTTCTTGGGGTGTTTGAAAAAGAGGACCAATATCTACATCAAACCCAAGATCTGCAAATGCAGTTGCTATTACTTTAGCACCGCGGTCATGGCCATCTTGTCCCAACTTGGCAACCATTATTCTTGGTCTTCGTCCTTCTTGTTTTTCGAATTTCAAAACAAGCTGGTGCGCTTGCTGATACAATTGATCCATTTTTATTTCTTTTACATATACACCTGCAATCGAACGAACATTAGCATTGTATCGTTTGAAAGCAGACTCAAGTGCATCGGAAATTTCACCTAAAGTTGCTCGCTCACGTGCGGCTATAATTGCTTGTTCCAATAAATTTCCTTCTCCGGATTTCGCAATTTCGGTAAGTTTATCCAACGCAGATTTTACATTTTCTGTGTTTCTTGTTTTTCTGACATGCTCCAACCTCTTAATTTGGTTTTCCCGAACAATACTGTTATCAACTTCTAGTATTTCAATATCTGATTCCCCTTGTTTATTAAAAATGTTTACTCCGATTATTTTGTCTTGTCCTGAATCTATTCGAGCTTGTTTTTTTGCTGCCGCTTCTTCGATTCTCATTTTAGGTACTCCTGCTTCGATTGCTTTTGCCATGCCTCCCAAATCTTCAATTTCTTGCATCAAAATTCTGGCTTTTGTTATTAGTTGTTCTGTCAGGTACTCAACATAGTATGATCCACCCCACGGATCTACTGCTTTACAAATATTTGTTTCGTTTTGGAGGTAAATTTGGGTTTCACGTGCAATCCTTGCTGAGAAATCAGTTGGCAAAGCAATCGCCTCGTCGAGTGCATTTGTATGCAATGATTGGGTGCCTCCAAATATCGCAGCCATAGCCTCAATACAAGTACGGGCTACATTATTATATGGATCTTGCTCTGTAAGACTCCAGCCGGAGGTTTGACAATGGGTCCTCAGAGCGAGTGATTTTTCATCTTTTGGGTCAAACTGGCCAACAATTTCAGCCCAAAGTAATCTAGCCGCTCTCATTTTAGCTATTTCCATGAAATGATTCATGCCAATACCCCAAAAAAAAGAAAGTCTGGGTGCAAATTCATCAATATTCATTCCTGCTGCAATACCCGTTTTAATGTACTCAAGCCCATCAGCCAGGGTGTAAGCAAGCTCGATATCGGCAGTTGCTCCTGCTTCTTGCATGTGATAGCCACTTATGCTGATTGAATTGAACTTTGGCATTTTTTGTGAAGTATAGGCAAAAATGTCTGCTATAATTCGCATCGATGGAGCAGGAGGGTAAATATAAGTATTGCGGACCATGAATTCCTTCAAAATATCATTCTGAATCGTACCACTCAGCTGGTTCGGGGCAACACCTTGCTCTTCAGCAGCGACAATGTAAAAGGCTAAAATGGGAATCACAGCTCCATTCATGGTCATGCTCACTGACATTTCCTCAAGAGGAATGCCAGAAAATAGTATTTTCATGTCTTCAACTGAGTCTATGGCAACTCCTGCTTTACCAACATCACCTTTCACTCTTGGGTGATCGCTGTCGTAGCCTCTGTGTGTAGCAAGGTCAAAAGCAACTGAAAGACCTTTTTGTCCGGCTGCCAGATTTTTTTTGTAAAATTCATTGCTGTCCTCTGCAGTTGAAAATCCGGCATATTGCCTGATTGTCCAAGGTCGCTGTGTGTACATACTTGCATAAGGCCCTCTCAGGAAAGGAGCTCTTCCGGCACCATAATTCTCAAGTCCTCCACTCTTAATTTTTGTAGCATCCATAGTCTTTGGAATTTCAATTCCTTCTGCTGTTGGAATACGTTGAATTTCTTCGGACCCGAAATTCTTGAAATTAAGATTTCGCATTAATTTCTCAGGAAAAACCACCATCTCTTACCAAATTTGTGATAAAGTTACAATGTTTTGTGGCTGACAAAAACATCTTAAGACTTAATTTATTTTATTAGTTGAACATTTTAGCTTCGTTTGCAATTACATTTGCTTATTAAAAAATTATTCTTTTGATACAATATCGTCGATTTTTGCTTAAAAACGGACTTAGAGTTGTTTTGCATCAAGATTATACAACACCACTTGCGGCTGTTAATATTCTATATAACGTAGGCTCCAAAGATGAAATGCCCGACAAAACAGGTTTTGCCCATTTGTTTGAACATTTGATGTTTGGTGGTTCAATCAACATCAAGGATTTTGACACACCTTTACACAACGCAGGTGGAGAAAATAATGCATTTACAAATGGTGATATTACCAATTTTTATGACACTGTGCCAATCGAAAATCTCGAAACAGTGCTTTGGCTGGAATCAGACCGAATGTTGTCGCTGGCTTTCAGTAAACGATCACTTGATGTTCAGAGAAAAGTTGTGGTTGAGGAATTTAAAGAAACTTGCCTCAATCAACCTTACGGCGACGCATGGCATCATTTGTCTGATATGAACTACAAAGTTCATCCTTACCGTTGGCCAACCATTGGTCTGGAACCTTCTCATATTGAAGAGGCCAAAGCTGAAGATGTAAAGGTTTTTTTTGAAAAATATTATTGCCCATCAAATGCAATTCTGGTTCTTGCAGGGCCATTTGAATATGAATTTGCTCTTGGTTTGGTTCAAAAATGGTTTGGAGATATTGAACCCGGCAATAAAAATCAAAGGTCACTACCCACCGAAAAAGAGCAAACTATTCCACAAAGAAAAGTTCAATATTCCTATGTGCCGGCAGCGAGTCTATACATGACTTTTAAAATGCCGGGAAGGATGCATCCGGATTTTTATGCGATTGATTTACTATCAGATGTATTAGGTGATGGCTCATCATCAAGGTTGTACGACAAACTTTTAAGAGAACAAAAGTTATTCAGCTATATTGATGCTTATATAACAGGGTCGATCGAACCTGGTCTGTTTGTGATAGAAGGCAGGCCTGCTGATGGAGTTACTGTCGAAATTGCGGAGGCAGCAATTTGGAGGGAAATAGAATTGATACAACAAGAATTGGTAGACAACAACGAATTGATTAAGCTCAAACGCAAGCTTGAAACCTCTAATGCGTTTTCTGAGACCAGTATATTGAATAAAGCCATCAATTTAGCGTATTATGAACTTTTGGGAGAACCGGATCTTATAAATACAGAGTTTGATTATTACAATGAAGTTACCCCGGAGGAGATCAAAAAAGCAGCATGTGAAATTTTGCAAAAACAAAGATGCAATGTTCTTGTGTATTTGCCGAACGATAAAATACTTGAACCAAACTAAAATCCATTAATTTATCTCACTTGATTCTGAGAATCAAGTCATTTACTTACTTCCTATGGCAAGTGAAACATATACTAATGATCTTATTCACGAAACAAGTCCTTACCTTTTACAACATGCTCATAACCCGGTAAATTGGCATGCATGGAAACCTGAGACTTTGGCAAAGGCAGTAAAAGAGGATAAACCAATATTGGTAAGTATTGGATATTCAACTTGCCATTGGTGTCATGTAATGGAGCGGGAGTCATTTGAAGACCCATCCATAGCTTCACTCATGAATGAATTATTTATCAATATCAAAGTTGACAGAGAAGAGCGTCCTGATATAGATATGATATATATGGAGGCTGTACAGATACTAACCGGATCAGGAGGTTGGCCATTGAATTGTTTTTTGTTGCCGGACGGACGCCCTTTTTACGGAGGTACTTATTTCCCATCCGATGAATGGTATGGCCGGGCAACCTGGCGTCAGGTTTTGGTGAATATTGCAAGAGCTTACCAACAGCAACGTGAGACAGTTATTGAGCAAGCGACCAAATTAACTCTATCAATTAAAGGGAATGAAAAAAGGTTCATTTCAGAGATAAATTCCAATGTATTGTCTCCTGAAAAAGAATCAGATATCTCAAAATTATTTTACAAAATTGAAGAACAATTTGACAAAATAGATGGAGGTTTTGGTGGTGCACCAAAGTTCCCTCAAACGAAAACCATCGACTTCCTAATGAGCATTTTTTATGCTTTTGGCAATAAACCCGCACTCAGCCACGCACTGCTTTCGATTAAAAAAATGGTAAGAGGAGGAATTTATGATCAAATAGGGGGTGGTTTTGCAAGGTACTCAACTGATTCTGCATGGTTGGTTCCACATTTTGAGAAAATGCTCTATGACAATGCCCTTTTAATCAAAAGTATGGCCGATCTTTTTAGGTTGACCAAAGATCAAGAGGTGGGGAGAGCTATTCATGAGACCATGAACTTCATACAAAGTGAAATGATGCATCCTGAAGGTGGATTTTATTCGGCAATCGATGCGGATTCTGAGGGAGTTGAAGGCAAATTTTATGTTTGGCAAAAGACAGAAATCGAAAAAATACTTGGAGACGACGCGCCTTTGTTTTGTGAAATTTACAATGTCACTGAAGCAGGAAACTGGGAGCATTCTAACATACTAAATTTGTCAGAATCTCTTGAAAACTACTGTAAGATTAGAGATTTAGATATCCCTAACACTCTTGAGACCATTAAAAAATGCAAAAAAATCTTACTAAACTTCAGAAATCAACGAATCCGGCCGGGTCTTGATGACAAAATATTACTTGCATGGAATGCACTGATGATATCAGCATACTCAGAAGCCGGTATGGCACTTCAACATAAACCGTATATTGAAATAGCAATTGAACAACAGCAAAAAGTAAAATCTTTTTTCCAAAATTCTGATGGCAGCCTGATGCATTCTTTCAAGAATGGCGATGCCTCTATTTGCGGTATGTTGGATGATTACGCTTTTTACATAGAGTCTCTTCTAATTTTGTTTCAAGCTACTCAAGCTGAAAAATATTTGATTGAGGCTAAAAATTATATAGATTATACAATTGAGGGGTTCTACGACAAAAATGATGGATTATTTTATTATACCTCCGACCAACAAACAGATATCATTCTTCGGAAAAAAGAACTTTTTGACAATGCTACACCAAGTGGCAACGCAGTAATGTGCAGATGTTTATTGATTTCAGGAACCATATTTGATGAAAATAAATACACTGAAATGGCAGTTAGAATGCTAAAAGCTGTTGATAAGTCTGTTTCGCTCTATCCAAGTTCTTTTGGATATTGGGCAAAAAATAAGTTGCTCTTACAGATGGGTTTAGAGGAAATTGTGGTTGATGGTAAAGATCAAGATACATTGTTTGAAGAAATTAATACCATCTACAGTTCCGGTCGCATCATCATGAAAACAAATTTGGAAAGCACCAATTGGCCAATGTTGTTAAATAAAGAAAAGTCTGAGCAAAGCTTAATATATTTGTGTAAAGACTTTAATTGCTACAAACCCGTTAGTAGTATTAAGGAATTATGTGAATTATTGAAGAATCAATCATGAAACAAAAAATAAAGCATGTACTTGCGATTTGTGTAGTTGTTTGCACTTGCCTGAACTTACCGGCACAACAAGCAACGCAGTATACATTGTTTCATTTTGATAAACACTTATTTAATCCGGCCTATGCGGGTATTGAGCCTGAACTGACAGCAACCGGTATCTTCAGGAATCAGTGGTCAGGGATCAATGGGAGCCCGTCGTACCAGCAAATTTCCATTAATTCACCTCTCATCGCGGGTATTTCAGGCGTTGGATTAAACTTTGAGAATGACCAGCTTGG
>JAEUUM010000011.1 GCA_016787375.1 Saprospiraceae bacterium | reverse complement strand
TAGCTGACCCGTCACAAGGAGTTTCAAACTCTTCCTGATGAGTAATATAACCGTCTCTAGTTACAATTAGTCTATATTTCTTGCAAGGGTCTATGTTAGTAGAGAATGAATTTGCATCTAAATTAGTAGCCTCATATACCAAAAGATCTTTACCATCTGTAATATCAAAAAGTTGAACTTTACAGTTATGTAATTCTTCTTTGGTGGCATCATCAAACGTAAAAATCTGAAGGTCGATTTTTGAAGGTTTCAGATATAATTTCTGAGTAATATCTTTAGAATCCCCAATGCCTTTTGTTGTAATCAAAGCTGAATCTGGTTCAAATCCTTTTTTATCTGCGAATACCCAATAATCTTTTTCAGGCATGAGTCTGAACATTGATAAATTAGACTCAGGGTTGGTTATTTCAGCAATTAATACTTTACCTGTTGGTGTCATTTCATAGAGTTTGACAGTGCATCCAAGTAACTCAGCTTTTGTTGCTGATTCGAAGGTTAATGCATTAAGGTTTATTATTATGTATTTAGCTAGAAATATGTCGTTACAACATGCATTTTTCTCTTTAACAATAAAGGAAGATTCATCCCTGTTTGATGCAAAATATGCTGTGTCTTCATTAGGGTTTATCCAGTAATATAAATCATTTCGACTACTATTGACTGGTTTACCAAAATTATTGGGCACACTGAATGTGTTTCCAGACCATTTAGAACTAAATATATCATATCCACCTAAGCCCGGATATCCGTCTGAGGCAAAGAAAAGAGTCTTAGACTTGGCATGATAAAAGGGTGTTATTTCATCTTCGGTAGTATTGATAGCGTTTAGGTTTACAGGAGCACCAAAATTGTCATTTGCGTCAATGTCAACATACCAGATGTCCTTATGCCCTTTTCCACCAGTTCTATCTGACACAAAGAACAATCTTTCAGAATTTGAGGATTCATCATAAGACAAAGAAGGTTGGGTAGTCGTAAAACCAGGTGCGTTTATTGGCTCTGGAAGCATTGTCGGTTTTCCCCATCCGCCTTCATTGTATTCACTTACATAAAGGTCGCATCTGATATCAGCACTGTTTATGTAGGTGCATATATTGAAATAAACTTTTGTTCTTTTTTTATTTACTGTGGAATTTGCAAAATGCCATTGGTTTTCTGCACCTGGAATGTTTACTCTTTTGCCAATCTCATCATTCCTTCTTTCGAGTATTCCTGCATAATTTCTGGATGGATTTCGTTTATCTGAGGCAACTTCAAATTTCATGCTGGTGAACATAAATTTTCCATCCACCACCGAAGGTGCAAAGTCATTCCATTGAGAGTTAACGGTTTCGTCCAGTTTAAACAAATTAACATTTTCCTGAGATGGAACTTTTTCAGCAGTAGCAAAACTGCACACCCCAAGACACTTGTTTGCCATATCTGTCATTCGGGCATCTGCCTTTCCTCCTGAAATGTATTTGTCTATGTTTACTTTTGCGTCCGAATAATTACCCTGCATGATTTGCATCTGTCCCAACCAAAAACGTGCATCTGGATATTTATCTGCCTCTTTACCTTCAGCAACCATTTTGTAGTGGGATTCGGCTAGTTTGTAAGCATTGAACAACCTTGCTGATTCTGCTACTTTATATTGCACATCGACATCATTAGGTTTGATATCTAATGCCGTCTGATAATACTCTAAAGCACTGTAGTAATCTTTATCAAGCATTGATTTCTCCGCTGCTTTAATAAAGCTCTTCGCAGTTTGAGCATTAGAACTCACTGCACAAAAGATCATCAGTATTGAGATGTAAAAATATCTTTTCATGGTGCCAACTATATTTTTAGTGGGGATTCAGTTGAATGTTATATTTAGAAAATCGGACATGATTTGAAAACTGGTAGAGGTTTTACCTTAGTAATGATGTACATGATGCCAATTTCAGGACCTCCATTACCATTTGTCGCTCTTTCAAATTCAGAAATATTGACATCATAACTTAATCCAACTTTCCATTGAGTATAATAAAAGGTAAGCACAGGCGCCCATGCATCTTTTTGAAGAAATCGGTATTCGGCTCCAAGTTGCAATGCCATTTCACGTCCAATACGGTCGTCAAAATGAAATCTTATTCCTCCTCCAGCAATGGCCTGATCACTTTCACCCTGTGAGTAATAGTTACCGTTGGCTATTATGTCAAAACGAGGGGCTATTTTGAAAGAACTACCTAATTGAACGCTGAGGCGTGGCTTAATTTCAACAGAAGCATCTTTATAAAAAGATACATTTGGAGAATGAGCATGAAAATAAGATGCACCCAAATCAAATTGAGTCCTCTTTGAATTAGGTACTTGAAAATGCCAGTTAAGACCAAATCCAAAATCCGGATACAACTTAGACAAATTTGAAAAGGACTCTGTAATTGGATTACTAGAGTTATATTGACTGTTAACAAACTGCTCGTCCCAACTTAAATCGCCGTCTTTGAATGCTCTCTGTGAAATTCCTCCTGTTAGTCCTAGTGTCAAAAAATTCATTTGGGTAATTCTCTGGGTGTAAGACCCTGCTAACTGAAATTGGAGTGCTCTTAGTTTTGAATCACCGGCCTGATCATAATTCAAAATACCACCAATGCCAAATAAACCATTTTTCAGCTTAACATTATATATCTTTTGGTCATATGCCAAGGAAACTGTGTTGTAACCTACTGGAACAGAAGACCATTGGCTCCTGTAATTACCGGTGTATCGTATATCTCCATTGAAAATACCGGTCAATGCAGGATTTAAATTTATCGGTGACATACCATATTGGGTAAAATGCAAATCACGATCTTGTGATTTCAATAGCAAAGGTGTGAAGGAAAGTACCAACACTGTCCACGAAATCACACAGTTACGTGTTATTTTCATAGCATGTAAGTTTTAGTTATTAAAAGATTGCCCAAAATGTTATTAATTTGCAAATATATTAATAAAAAACGTAATATTATATCTGGTTGATTAATAATTCATATTTTACGTGACTAGTAAACGAATGTTTACACATGGCGAGTTTGAGATATGTGTTCATCGGATTATCAGTCAAAAAACAAAAATAACACTATTTTAACAAAAAAGCAATACTTTATGAAAATCTTTAATGCAGAACAAATAAAAAAATGTGACAGGGTAACATGCGAGAGGCAAAATATTCAGTTTAAAGATTTGATAAGCAGAGCAGCAACTGCATTTGTGGAGACTCTGCTAGGCATGGACATAGACTTAAGTGGCAAAATACTTGTATTTTGTGGACATGGAAATAATGGCGCTGATGGTATAGCAATTGCCAAATTGTTGTACAGCAGATATTGCGAGGTAGAATTGGTATTGCTTCCTACTCAAGATATAAAACAACATAATGAATCATTTCAATTTTATTTAGATAATCCAACAGATTCACAGCCCTTTCCGGTTCATATTTTAAAAAAAATTACCCAACTCCATGACCTGGCTGATGCAAATCTCGTTATCGATGCAATATTAGGTATAAGCGTGAACAGACCATTGGAAGGCATTTTATCTCAAACCATCAGTTGGATAAACGAGTCACAAATTAAAGTTGTTTCGGTTGACATTCCTACGGGAATAGGCGCTGACTCAGTCATTGGAGGTCCTTGCATCAAAGCTGATTTTACAATTACCTTTGCATATCCAAAGTTTAGCTTTTTCCTGCCACAGAGCGCAAAAATGATCGGAAAATGGATTGTTGCGGACATAGATTGTGACAAAGATTTTATTGATAATGAGCCTGTTAAATATTACTGGATAGACTCAATTCTTATTCACGAGCTTTTAAAACAGCGTGATCGTTTTGCACACAAAGGTATTTTTGGCCATAGTTTCATCGTGTCAGGTAGCTATGGAAAAGTAGGCTCCACAATACTTTGCGGCAAAGCTGCATTGCGAATAGGAAGCGGACTGGTAACGTTTCACTCGCCCGCCTGTGCTTACGAGATCTTACAAATGGCAGCCCCCGAGGCCATGGTTGAGGTAGATAAACACAAATATTTTATTTCTGAAGTCTCTATACCGGATAAATGCAATGCCATTGCTATCGGACCAGGAATCGGTACCAAACATCATACGCAAAGAATGCTAGATGAGTTATTTCATACAGAAATCGAAATACCAATGGTGTTGGATGCAGATGCGCTAAACTTATTAAGTTTGCATCCTGAAATATTTGTAAATATTCCCAAAGGGACGATTTTGACGCCACATGTCAAAGAATTTGAGAGATTATTTGGTTCGACTACTGACTATTCCTCATTGCTTGAATTACAAAGACAAAAAGCCATTGATCTTGAAATATTCATCGTTTTGAAAGGGGGCTTTACCACTATTTGTTCTCCTGATGGTGAAACCTATTTCAATACAAATGGCAACCCCGGCATGGCCACTGGTGGGAGTGGCGATGTTCTGACAGGAATGATCGTAGGCCTGCTTGCGCAAGGTTACTCCCGAAAAGAAGCTTGTATCCTTGGAGTTTACTTGCATGGTATGTCAGGCGACATGGCAGTGCTCAATGGTCAATCTTACGAATCTCTTATTGCTTCAGATCTGATAGATAACCTTGGCAAAACTTTCAAAAAAATAACTGGTAAATGAAAAAATTAGTCGTGCTGACTGGCGCCGGAATAAGTGCTGAAAGTGGTATAAAAACATTCCGCGACAGCGGCGGCTTATGGGAGGGGCACAAAGTTGAAGAGGTAGCCACCCCTGAAGGCTGGTTAAAGAACCCACAAAAAGTATTAGATTTTTACAACGAAAGAAGAAGACAATTATTTGAAGTTAAACCAAATAAAGCGCATTTGGAGCTAGCTTCATTTGAGTCCGAATGGGAAGTTCATGTAATCACTCAAAATGTAGATGATTTGCATGAAAGAGCAGGAAGCCAAAATATTTTGCATCTCCATGGAGAGCTTTTGAGTGCACGATCTATGCATGATGAACGCTTTAAATATCGGTGGACAGGAGATATACGCCTGGGTGACCTTGCAGAAGACGGTGCCCAATTGCGTCCGGATATTGTTTGGTTCGGAGAGGCTGTACCAAATATGGCCATTGCTGAACTCAGTTGTAGTTCTGCTGATGCAATGCTAATTGTAGGGACTTCCCTGCAAGTATACCCTGCTGCAGGCTTGGTTTATGCAATGGAAGATTCTTGTCCTATCATTTATCTTGATCCAAATGCTGAAAATAGTTTACACGGTATAAAATCAAGTCGTCACTTCATCATTCAAAAATCTGCCTGTGATGGCATTGATGAGGCTCTGAGAATGATACGATCACTTTAGCTATTGTTAATTGAAATAAAAAATGGGATACAAACTGAGTTTATATCCCATGAAAATTATTTAGCATAATCGATCAACTTCCACAAGCCAAACAATCCGGATCGTCCATATTGCAGACAGCACCTTCTATTATTTGATCTTTTATAAGAGGACTTCCGGAGTCATTTCCATCCCCTTTTTTGAATGCATTTGGCGAAACAATCCCGGTTTCAGGAGTTGTTTCTTCTGTAGTTGCAGTTCTTTGATATTTGTCCTGAAGCGTAAACTTAATTGGATCAACAGCGGCTTTTGACCGCAGATAATAAATACCGGTCTTGAGACCTTGTTGCCAACTGTAGAAATGCATGGAAGACAATTTCTTAAAATTAGGACTTTCGACAAACAAGTTGAGACTCTGGCTTTGGCATATGAAGGCACCACGGTCAGCTGACAAGTCAATTAATGATTTTTGACTCAGCTCCCAGGCTGTTTTATATAGTTCCTTTATCTCAGAAGGTATTCGTGAAATATTAAGAATTGAACCATTGTTTGCCATGAGCTCTTGTCTCATCTCTTCATCCCAAATACCAAGACCGATAAGATCTTTGAGCAAGTGTTTGTTCACCACAATGTACTCTCCTGACAAAGTCCGTCTAGTGTAGATGTTTGAGGTATATGGTTCAAAACATTCATTGTTTCCGAGTATTTGAGAGGTTGATGCGGTTGGCATTGGCGCCAATAAAAGACTATTGCGAATTCCGTCTTTCATAACTTGTTGACGAAGGGTTTGCCAATCCCACCTATCAGAAGGAGTCAC
>JAEUUM010000590.1 GCA_016787375.1 Saprospiraceae bacterium | reverse complement strand
ACTTAATCATTGACATTAACATTGGGCAACAGAATATCAATTTAAATAATAGTAATTTCAACAGATGGGAAGCCGGAGGTAAATTGGCTGCTGGTTTGGCTTTTAAAACAATTCTTGGTGAAATCCAATTAGAGGGAGGGTACTACCATAGTTTAACAGACTTTTTTAGAAACCCGATTGTTGATGTCCATGCCTATAACAAAGGATTAAATTTTCAGCTTGGTTGGTGTTATAATTTTTAGTCAAAGAACAGACAAAAAAACCGAAGTAAAATTACTTCGGTTTTTTTGGGATTGGATTTGAAGATTTTTAAAATAATTAATTGCAAAATATTACGAAACCGATTTAATGGAATCGTCTTTCTTGCGATTTTTGTACCAGTAAAAAGCAACCCCACCAACTAAAGCATAAGGAACGAGTAGAAGATAAAAAATCCCAGCATTAAGACCTTTACCAGCATTTCCACCATTACTTAAGTTAGATTCAGTCGCAATCTTACACATAGGACACTGAGCACCAGTCAAGTTGACTATCGCAACCATTAAAACACACAAAACCAAAAGCCTTAGAATTATAATATTTTTCATCTGAAATATTTTATCAAATTTAAGAATAATTAAGTTGTAAATCAATAATACGGCTTCAACATCAAATAACAAATTGGGCCTGTTATTGCCACATACAACCAAATCGGATAAACCCATCTTGCAATTTTTTTATGCCTCTCAAATGAACCGGTATAGGCTCTGTTAAAGGTTATGAGAACAAAAGGCAAAATAATTGCTGCAGTAATAATATGCGTAATTAATAACAAGAAATATAGAACTCTGATCATACCTTCCCCACCATATTTCGTTTCTTCGGTAGTAACATGATATAATACATAACTAACCAAAAAAACAGCTGAAGTCACCATTGCAGAGGTCATCATTCTTCTGTGCTTCAAAACATCACCCTTTTTTATAAAATATAATGCAAATAACAATAAAACAGCCGTTAAGCTATTTAGCAAGGCATGAAAAGGTGGTAAAAATCCAAAATCTATATCCGTCGGAATTTTAAACCTGCGCATACCTATCACAGCTAATATTACCACAAAGGAGATAATATAAGCAATTCTGTTTAGTTTCTTCTCAAGTACAATATCAGAACTCATCTTTTATTTTTCTTTATCTGTCACTTTTAAAACTTTTTCTACTTTCTTAACACCCGGCATCGTTATTGAAACATGCTTAATCAATCGTGCACGCTCATTATTTTCAGTTATGTCGTACCCTTGTACAACTTTGCCCTTGTTATTAACCAATAAAATATTGGGAGATTTTACACCATCGGATTGGATTTTGGTATCTATGTTCCCTATTAAGGTGCATAACTGCTTATTTACTTGAATTTGTTTAATTCTCTTCATTTCAGTTGAATCCTTCGGCATACTATCATTACACAATATTTGCATTGCGACAACATCGTTTCTTGACTCGTAAGCTTTTAAGATATTATTCAAATTTGAATCAACGCCTGCATTTTTTCTGATTTGTACCAAATACACATGAGTGCTGTCTAACGGTATTTCATTATTCTGAAAATCTAACAGGACAAAATCTTTGGCGTTTCCATAATCTTTCAATTCACCCAGGGCACTTTTTCTGTATGAAAAACCGGATTTAAGGTAATACCATGATCCTGCAGGAAAAACAATTAATAGTAAAACGAGGGCGATGGTTTGTTTTATTGATCTGAAAGTCACAATGTTTTTATTTTTGAACAATTAGAATCACAATAGGTTTAATGAAAAATGGCGGATAAATTACCCGCCATTTAAATTATTTTGCACCTTCAATCTCCTTTGCGGGAGGTGTTGAAGGTTTTTGATTTGCTTGTTCTGTGTTCCAGGTTTTAATTTGTTCTCTTCGATGCTTCCAGGCAGAACCTTCTTGAAAGAAAGCTATCACTGCCCAAATCAACAAAGTGGTAGGAAGTAATACACTTCTCATCAAACCCTGCATTTCATATCGCATATGCATAAATTCAAATACAATAAAATATGCCTTGTATAAACTAAACCCAATCATTGCCGGGTACATTATCAATTTTGGAAGATGAAAACCTTCAATGATATGACCATTTCCAACCAAGGCTATCATTACTTCAATAATGGTTATTACACCCAAGAGTATTAGTCCTTTGAAGACTACTTTTTTTCCAGCTTCTATATCTAAGTCTGCCATATCTATTTGGTATTTTTTAATAAATTAAAGTAAATAAAACACTAAGAAAACGAATACCCACACCAAATCTACAAAGTGCCAGTACAATCCAATTTTCTCAACCATCTCATAATGATTCCCACGATTGTGGTATAGCCCACTAGCTACATTTACCATTATTATCAACAGGAAAACAACACCTGACAAAACGTGAAAACCATGAAAACCTGTGATAAAGAAAAATAATGCACCAAATGCTTTCGGACCAAATTGTTGCACACTTTCAGTACCATCCGTATGTTTCATTTTCCTCTGAACCCAATCAAGTTTACCAGTTTCAGGATTCTCAGCTTTCTCAATCAAATAAGTATGACCTGCGGTGAACGTTTCAGCTTTTTCACCGGGAGCATAAGGATGACCATACTCATTTTCAAGATAAACCCCATCTTTTGTGTGAGCACCAAAAGGATTGGTTGTAACAGTCATGTGTTCCACACCAATCAAAGTTGACCACTCCCAAGCTTGACAACCAAGAAAAGCGAGTCCTCCAAAAATGGTCATCAACATCCAAAATACAACACCATTTTTATTTCCATGATGACCTTCCTGAACCGCTCTAACCATCGTAACAGAACTTAAGATTAAGACAAATGTCATAATAGTTACAAAAATTAGAGGAGCATGATGTATACCAAATGGTAATGAGCTAAAAACAAAATCAGGCAAAGGCCAGGTTGGTACGCTAAATCTGAGTGCACCATATGCTATCAAAAAACCAGCAAAAGTAAATGCATCAGAAACCAAAAAATACCACATCATCAATTTACCATAACTAGCCTTGAAGGGCTCCTTCCCTCCAGACCAGATTTCTTGCTCGGTTTCGTGTGTTAATACTGAATCAGTTGCCATTCGTGTAGTGTTTATTAACGTTGAACATTAAAGAAAATAAATAAATATAACCATATTAAATCAACAAAATGCCAGTATGTTACCACCATTTTGAATCGATTTTTACGTTTTTCACTTACAAAAAAATCAAGCATAAAAGCATGTGTCAGAGCCATAATCAAAGCACCTAAACCACCGATTATATGTGC
>JAEUUM010000577.1 GCA_016787375.1 Saprospiraceae bacterium | reverse complement strand
TTTCCTGTAAGATCATCATCAAAAATTGCTAAATCGATATCGTTGGCATCGACATATCGGGCAATTTCTTCGAGTTTGCCTTTTCCTACAAAAAATCTGGTGTCGGGTCTTTCAAGTTTTTGAACAAATCTTTTTGTCGTTACTGCACCCGCCGTGAGGGCAAGAAATTCGAGCTCATCCAGGTATTCTTGTACTTTTTCATCAGTTTGTTGCTGAAATACCAGACCTATGAGTACAGCTTTCTCATCTTCTTTTTTCAGGCTGTTAACCCTTTGGGTTCCTACATTCCAGTCTTGTGACACGTATATTTATTTTATATTGTTTATAATGATTTGAGCCACAGCTCCGGATTTAAAGGTGATTCGCCTTTCCATATTTCAAAATAAAGGATAGGGCTATTATAGGTATCTTCATAAGCAACTTTACCAATGACTTGTTTGGCTGATATTTTGTTGTTTCGTTTTACATTAACTTCGTCAAGATTTGCATAAAGAGAAAAGTACTCTCCGTGTTTAACCAAAACGCATTCTTTGTATGTTGGTGAATTTATTATTGCAATTACTTTGCCGTCATAAATTGCAGTCACTTCAGACGATGCATCTGTTTTGAGGTAAATACCTTTGTTGTTTGTGTAAATACCCTTTGCCGTCGGATGTTCTCTTCTTCCAAACCCTCCAACAACCAGTGCTTTTTTAACAGGCCACGGCAGTTTGCCACGGTTTATTTCAAATGATTTTGACTCAGGGTCTGCATTGGGGGTTGTTTTTA
The DNA here is from genome assembly GCA_016787375.1 of Saprospiraceae bacterium. Classification (GTDB taxonomy): domain Bacteria; phylum Bacteroidota; class Bacteroidia; order Chitinophagales; family Saprospiraceae; genus JAEUUM01. The sequence continues at coordinate 3,188 of JAEUUM010000577.1, read as the reverse complement.
GAGTATTTGACTTTGATCCAGATTTTGTTTCTTTCGTGGTATTTTTTGAAATGCTTTTGGTTTTTGAAGCTTTAATTTCGGCAAGGATGATTTTTTCAATCTGTTTGTCAATGGATTCTTTTTCTAATTCTTTGTCCCTGATTTTTTTAACCAATGTTGATTCTTTTTGGGACAGTTCAAGCATCAAACTATTCTTTTCAGCTATCTCAGCTGACATTTTATTTTGTTGAACTTCTTGTTCTTTTACCAGATTCAGCTTTTGTTGTTTGGTGCTTTCTATTTTGTAAATGTTGTCCATCAACGATTTTTGATTATTGGTAATGGAGTTGACTTTGCCTTCAGAAAACTTATCAAATTGCTTGATATAAAGAATCCAGTTTAGAAAATTATTGATGGTCTTTGAAGACAATAGCATCAGATAGTAATGGTAATTAAGATGCCTTCGGTATGCTGTTTGCATCACTTGACGGTAGTCGTATTTGAGTTGTTCGAGTTCTTTTTGAAGACTGACTGCCTGGGTACTTGACTGAATGGCTTGGTTGTCTAATAAGTCAACGGATTCGCAAAGATTGCTCATCAACTCATTCCTTTTCTCTATTTGATCTTCCAAATTTTGAATTCTCTGTGAAGCATCAGTTTTTGCTGCTCGGGCTTGTTCGATCTTGCGGGAGGTTATCTCGATATCTTTGAGTAATGCCTCTCTTTTTGCTTCAAGTTGCGTTCTGGATTGTGAAGCGGCATTGGTTGTGTTCAATAAATTTAGTCCAAGAAACAATGCTGCTATGTATATGGCTTTACATCTTTTCATAGCTTGAAGGTATTGAAAATTTGATTTCTTTGGGTGTATTTATGGTAATATCTTTTAAAGTTATACTCAGCTTTGCTTGTCCGGTTTGTTTTGAGTAAAATTCGATTATTCTGCTGAAAGCAAAGTTAACCGAGCCTTGGAGTTTTTTGTATTCGTTCAGTTGGTGTGTAAGCATGTGGTTGCTTTTCTTCTGCCTCAGATTCATTTTTGATAAATCTAAAGATTGGGTATTGGTATAATAATCTGCCCTCCAGCTGCTGTCTTGTTGAACAAAATGATTAAACTCTTTTTTTCTTTCTTCGGTTATTTCCGATTTTGAAAGGATGACAGGATATCCCAAGAGTATTGCCTGAAAATTATCGAAAGTAATGGGCAAATCATACTTATCAGCCATTTTGGCAAGGGGTTCAGCCATGTATCTTTTATTGATTCGATCAACCATAAAAAACGAATCCCTGGTTATTTTTAACCTGGCTCCTTCGATACCAATCAAGCTGAAATTCATCCACAAAACACTGTCTCTTATCCACCTGATTTGTGATTTTACATCCTGGTCATTCCCCTGAAATACAATTTCGACGTTCGCCTTTGCGTTCAGGATATTTATACTGCGTGACAGATGTTCCAATCCAAGCAGAGCCGATGAGCTTGTGTCTGTTGGTCTTGTGGCTTTAATTTCTTCAGCAGGAATAGCGGCTTTTTTGAAAGTACTGCAGCTTTGAAGTACTAATAACAGAATCAGTGAGCCTGAAATCACTTTCAAATACCTAAAGTTTGACACCATCTATCTTTTTTCTTAGGGTAGTCGACTCGACGCCTTTTTCACTTGCCATTTGCCAATAATTAAGGGCTAACTTTTGGTCGTTGGTGGCAAATAAAAAGTCACCATAAGCTTCTAAAATTTCAGGAAAATCGGCTCCACCTTTTTTCAAAGCTTCCTCATAGGCAGATTTAGCTTTCTCAATTGTATTGTTCTTGAATAAAATATTCGCTTTTACAAATACTGATTCAAAGCTATTCGGGTTTATTTTCAAGGCCTGCTCGCATAAAGTAAGCGCCTCGTTTGAAGAGCCCGATAGCTCATTTATTGCTTTAGCTTCTGCATAATAAGCCCATTCTATACCCGGATTAAGCTCTCGAGCCAGCTTGAAGGCATCCTGACTTTTAGATAGGTCTTTTTTGAGCGCATAAGCCATACCACTCAGAATATTGAGTTTGTACTGAGTAGAAGGATTTTTTTTAGAATTCATCAATCCTTCGTTAATGGATGACAGCGCTGCATCGGGGTCTTTTGAGCGAATCAGGGCAAGTGCATTCCAATAAAAAGCCAAACCCAAACCCGGGTAAAGATCAAGTAACTCATTAGAGGTTCTGAGCATTTCAGCATAATCGCGAATTTGGTCAAGCAAATACAGCCTTTGTTCCCAAACATTGAACACACTTTTATCAAGATCCAGACATTTTTTGTAAAGTGATGCTGCCTCTTTTACCCGACCGGTATTTTGCGCCACATCCGCCATTGCTGCATATGTCTTGGGATTATCGGGATTAGTTTCATTCAACATCTCCAGGGCACTTTTGAGCGAATTACCTAATTTTTGATCATGAGTAGATGCCAATTTTTGTATGTAAGGCACCAATTCTTTCATTTTGGTGTCGTAGGGCACATTTTTATTTACAAACAGTGGTTTGATTGATTCCAAAAATCCCAGATCATCGCCTGCAGATTTCATTCCGGCCGCAATTGCAATTTTAGCTTCAATATTTGATGGATCCAGACTCAAAATCTTCTTCCAAACATTGGTTGCTTCTTCAGACTGATTGGTGTTGGTATAATGCTGAGCCTGTAGAGTAAGACAAGGAATGCACGACGGCAAAACCGTTATAAGCTTGTCGAGGGTGGATTTTATTTTGTCATTTTGACCGAGATTTTGATAAATTTTTATTTTTTTCTCTGCGATACCGAAGTTAGGGCCTTGTTTTGACTCAAGTTTATCGAGAGCAGTGATTGCAAGTTCAGGGTTATTGGCGAGCAGAGCAAAAGAAGCCCAATCAAAATAAATGTCAGCTGAATTTTGATCGACTTGAGTGAGTTGTTCGCAAACAGCAGCAGCTTCAGTATTTGAGTTTGTCTTCTTCAGGAGTTCAAGCTTTTGTATATAATACCATTTATTGGTTTTTTCGAGGGCAATCGCTCTGTTGTATGAACCCAAAGCGCGTTGATCATCGCCTTTAGCTTCATAGAGCTTACCCATTTCAAAATGGACAGCTGCAATTGTCTCGTTTTCTTTTATGATGTTAAGCAGAATTTTCTCTGCCTGATCATAACGAGCCATCAGCATTTCAGATTTAGCTTCAATGAATTTTTGCTGAAGTTGAG
>JAEUUM010000571.1 GCA_016787375.1 Saprospiraceae bacterium | reverse complement strand
GTTTGGGTTTTGTAAACATCAAATAGCACTAAAAATTTTTCAATTAAATCATGTTAGTCAGGATAGAATTTCACACTGGTTTCATCTGGTGCATAGATTTTTATTTAGATTGCGTAAAATGATTACTTTTGGCTTGTAATTTAATTTTATTTATTACCCATACATGCTGAATAATATTTCAGAACCAGATTCAATTAAAATTTCTCTAATTGTACCTGTGTTCAACAGGCCACAAGAGATTTTTGAGCTTCTGGAAAGTCTGGCAAATCAGACAGACAAAGATTTTGAATTGGTCATAGTTGAAGATGGCTCAAGTGAAACTTGTGAGAATGAAATTGAGAAATTCAAAGAGATTTTAGATATCAAATACTTCTACAAACCGAATACAGGTCCCGGAATAACCCGAAATTATGGATTTGAGCGCTGTTCTGGAAATTATGGTATTTTTTTAGATTCAGATTGCATCATTCCTCCTCAATACATTTCCACAGTTAAAAATGCCTTGAGAATTCATTACGTTGATGCCTTCGGTGGCCCTGACAAAGCTGACAAATCATTTAGTTTGTTGCAGAAGTCAATTGATTATACGATGACTTCTTTTATAACAACCGGTGGAATTAGAGGTGCCAGTCAAAAGATGGACAAATTCTATCCGAGGAGTTTCAATATGGGTATCTCGAGAAAAGTCTTTGAAACAACCGGTGGTTTTCCTGCAGCAAGATTTGCAAATAGCAAGGCCGCTGGCGAAGACATAGAATTGAGCATCAACATTTACAAGGCAGGTTTTAAAATAGGGCTAATAAAGGATGCATATGTTTTTCACAAAAGAAGAACCAGCCTAAAACAGTTTTTCAAGCAAGTTTATAATTTCGGCTTTGCTCGAGTAACCCTTTCTAAAAGAAATAAAGGAACTTTGAAAATGGTTCATTTACTGCCATCATTGTTCACGATTGGGTCTATTTTCCTGATAATGTTGGCTATTTTCATATCAAGGCTCTGCTTATTGCCTCTTGCACTGGTTTTAGTCTTGATATTTATTGACGCTTTGATTCGCAAAAAAAGCATTTTGATAGGTGCTCTGGCTTTGGTAACCAGTTTGATACAGCTATATGGATACGGGATTGGTTTTATAATTGGGTGGTGGCGACTGTATATTTTGAACAAAAATAATTCATAGCAATCAGGGTACCAAAATCAAGGATCCTCGAAAAATTAAAATTTATTAGACAACAAAATTTATTTCCTATGCGTGCATTATGTGAGTTTTTGCCTTTTCCATAAATTATATTTAAATCGGACACAAAATAAAACTTTGAATTCAAATAATAAAGTACTCTGGGCGGATCAATTTCAACCATAAGGTGTAATTTTGTTCTAATCACAGTTCACAAACTTTATTCAAACACAGTATGAACAAAATATTACCAATTTTAATTCTGATTTTTAGCTTGACAACGGGTTTAGAAGGGCAACCTGTACCATGTGGCAATCCCGCCGTGATGACATCTTATTGCAAGGATGCCTGCATTATATGTAATATTGACGGGTTCACCGGTGTAAACAGTTATACCGTCCAGGGACAGGCACCTCCGGGATTTTGTACATCTTATGTTCATAATATTAAATGGATTGCTTTTCAAGCAGGTAGTGTTGACCTTCAGCTTGAGGTTTCAGTTTTTAATTGTCAAAAAGGTTCCGGGTTGGAGATTGGGATTTACAAAAGCTTGGACTGCAATACTTTTGAACTAGTTTCGAATTGTGAAACAGATATCCCAACAAATACCAAAGCGATATTCACAAATACCAAGCCTTTAACCATTGGTCAGTATTATTATTTTGTGATGGATGGTGGGAATGGAGACGTTTGTAACTATCTGGTCAAAGTCTTAAAAGGCACAACACAAGTTACACCACTCGATGATTCAGGTTCAATAATTGGTGAACCATTGGTTTGCCCAAATGTTCCCAACACGTACAAAAAGACATATGTAGAAGGCGCAATTAATTTTGATTGGACCCTAGATGGTTTGCCTTATGCTGCAGCAGATTCAATTAATGTCGTTTTTACTACAGAGGGTTCACATGAAATATGTGTTACAGCTTCCAATGTTTGCGACAAAGCAGCACCGTCTTGTATGACTGTTGAAGTCAAGGGTATCGATACTACATTCATCAATCAAACATTATGCGAAGGTGAATGTTTGACTGCCGCAAATACCCAAATCTGTAAAGCGGGTAAATATGTTTTTGATTTAATATCTGAGAAAGGTTGTGATAGTACAATTGTTGTAAACCTTACAATCAATCCGGTTTATACTCAAAATGTTTCAATCAATATTTGTGAGGGTGACACCATTCATATATTTGATCAGTCCTACTATCAGACTGGCACTTATACTAAGACAGGAAGTACATGGCAAGGTTGCGATAGCACCATAAATCTTGATTTAAAATTAATTGTTTGTAACATAAAAGGAGATGCACAGGCAAAAAATGTTCTTTGCTCCGGAGAATCGAATGGTAGTATTGATGTAACAATTTTAAACGGTACGCCTCCATTTACTTATAAATATTCTCTAGTTAATTCACCGGCAATATTGGGTACAGGTTCCATTTCCTCAACAAACTTACCTGTAACAATAAATAATTTTTCCGCCGGAAATTATATCATAACCGTACAAGATAATTATGGTAACTCTTTGGTGCTTTTACAAAATGTTACAGAACCTTCCTTAATCCAATTTACTTCAACTTCATCAGATTTCAACAAATTTAATATCAGTTGTGCCGGAAATTCAGATGGTGCTTTAGCTGTATACCCAAATGGTGGAACGCCACCATACCAATACTCTTGGAGTTCAACGCAAACAAGTAATATTTTACAGGATTTAACGGCAGGAGCTTACACTGTAACTATAACAGATTCTGCTGGCTGTACAAAATCCGCTAACTTTAACTTGTCCGAACCACAGGCATTGGTAATTTCCGAGGTTGATTATATAAACCCTGATTGTTCCGGGGTAAAAACCGGGTATACTGAGATTAAAAAAGTTAATGGAGGTGTTGCACCATATCTCTTTGATTTAAACGGAAA
>JAEUUM010000569.1 GCA_016787375.1 Saprospiraceae bacterium | reverse complement strand
TCGGTAAACATATAAAAATTTTGATTCAGGCAAATTCGCAAGAAGATGCCACCGAAAAAATCAAAACCGCCTGCGAAAAAATCCTTTCAAATCCAATCATGGAAAGCTACACTTTCTCATTGTCTGAAGCTTAATGACTGAAGAACAATATTCCGGAAAGTTATACCTTGTTCCTACTCCAATTGGCAATTTAGGCGATATAACTATTCGGAGTATTGAGACTTTGAAGAGTGTTGATTTAATACTTGCGGAGGATACCCGAAATGCTCTTAAGCTTTTGAGACATTTTGGAATCGAAACACATCTGCATGCGCATCATGCCTTTAATGAGCATAGAGCAGCAGAGAATGTAATATCCCGCCTAAAAGCTGGTTCCAGCATTGCCCTCATTTCAGATGCGGGAACACCCGGTATTTCTGATCCTGGATTTTTACTGGTAAGAGCTTGCCGCCAAGAGAAAATTCCGGTTGAATGTCTGCCCGGTGCCACCGCTCTTATACCCGCCCTTGTTGCATCCGGTATTCCTTGCAATAACTTTTACTTCGAGGGATTTCTGCCCCACAAAAAAGGAAGGCAAACCCGCTTGAAGTTTTTAGCAGATTTAACATTTACTTTTATACTTTATGAATCCCCTTTTCGCCTGGTAAAATGTCTGGAGGAACTGATTCTACACTGTGGGCCGAACCGAATAAGTAGTGTTTGCAGAGAAATTAGCAAAATCCACGAGAGTCACGAATATGGTACATTGCAAGAAAATCTTGAACACTTTCAGAGGAATGTTTCACAAATAAAAGGTGAAATCGTAATCGTAGTTCAAGGAAAAGATTCTAAATAAAAATCAGATTAGTGCTCTTGTCCTGTATCCCAAAATGGTTCGTGCGATAAAAAATGACAAGTATGCAGCAAACGGAGCAACTACAACATCAATGGTGTAGTGAACATGCTGAATAATAACCATGCAGCCCACCAAAAAACAGCCTACGAAAACGATCTTCTTGAATACTTTATTTTCAAGCAAGAGGCCCACTAAAAATATGTTGGATGTATGGCCTGAAAAAAACAAATCCCGTACCATAACCTTGTTGCTGTAAAAAGTGTTTTCAAGCATCAAATCTCTCAATGGAATTATGCCGATTGGAGGATCAAGTGGGAAAATATACATAGCAAACATCCGAAGACTGCAAATAATGGCAAGAGAAAGCAGAGTCAACCTGAAGGTACCAGGTTGCAGAACAAGAACTACCAAACCTCCAAAAATTAGCCCGTTGGTTAACAAACCTATAAAAATACTTAAGTCACGAGCCGGTATGGCTGATAGGAGAACATCATCGATTACCTGCCCCGGACGATTTTCATTCCAACTAAGAAAGCAAGTAATACCATATAATACACCTATGGCCAGCAAGACCAAAAAAATAAATTCCTTCCGATTATGAGCATGACGTAAATATGCCTTCCATGATTTTGCAGAATCCGGATTCATTAACGAGTTTAAGTTCTGTTTTCAATTAACCCTGCGAAAGTACAGACTCCAAACAATAAATTAACAGAAAATTATACCTTATTTAATATTCAAAACCAGTTTAAACCAAAATAATGGGCTTATAAGCTTTTTTCTAAGTTCAAGATCGACATACATTTTCGTTAATATCTCGCGCAATCTGTAACTATTATGAAGACGATTTGCCAAAAAATTTATGAGCCATTTATGTACCATTATCCTTTGGAGCGTGTAGCTAAGTTTTAGTTCGGATCCGAGTACTCTTTTTATTCTTATATCATAAGCATTCATGAAAGATTTGTCGAACCGTTCCTGCTTCAAACATTCAATGGCCTGTTCAGCTGCAATCCATCCACTATACATTCCATTGCCAATTCCTTCCCCAGTCAATGGATCTATTAAATGCCCTGCATCTCCAAGCAACATATAATGGTCACCTGAAAGATTCTTAAGCTTCGAGCCCAATGGCAAAGGGTAACCCTCGATTGGTCCGCAGATGCTCGCATTTTTAAATCTGGATTTCAAAAAAGAATCATTTTTGATGATATCAAGAATCGTTTCTCGCAATTTT
>JAEUUM010000532.1 GCA_016787375.1 Saprospiraceae bacterium | reverse complement strand
AATACCTGCAATCACCCTTGATATCAATAATAAAGTCAAAGTCTTTGAAAATGCAAAAAGTAAATAAGAGCAGGCAGTGATAAACAGTGAAATCAAAATAACCGGTTTGCGACCTATTCTGTCACTTAGATTTCCCCAGATGGGTGAAAATAAGAAATTCATTAGTGCATAACTTCCGGCTATAACACCTACCATGATGTTACTTGCACCAATTTCCTTTGAATAAACCGGCAGAATAGGAATAATAATACTGAAACCGACTAAATCAATAAAAATTGTAAGAAGTAAGGTGTATAGTGGAGTGTTTTTCATTTGGCTTACCGGTTGTTTATCTGAGTCTGTCCATTGATTTTACCAAAGCCTCATCTTTTCTGATAGCACGGTTGGCCATCCAACCAAAAATAATCGAAACAACCGGTGATCCCAATCCAATACCTGGATTCAAATCATTGCCTGCTAATTTGGAATAAGTCATGATTAACCAAACAGCAATGATCAATACAATCAATGCCATAACCATACTCAATGCTACGATTTTGGTTTGAAGAGCTCTCTTTTTGAAAAGAAAGATAGCCGCAAAAAACATAGCAACTCCTGCAAAGGTGCAAATCATAGAAATGTTATTGTCTTCCAGGTTGATGATTCCATCAGTTAAGGCCAATGTTTTTTGTGCAGTAGAGTTCTCTTTTAGACCAGCAAATGCCATAATTGGTAGGAGTAACACTGAAAGTGAAATACCTGAAAGCAGTAAATAAATTGATTGAATTCTCTGAATCATAGGGCAAACTACTGGTTTTTAATACGCAAAGATATTTCGATAAATCGAAAAACCAATAATCATTCATTGATTCTCTGACAAAGGATGTACTTTTGCCGTCAATATACGACCAAGCATGCAGTTGAGTTATTGGGAAAGAAAATCTTTTATGAGTGGATATGACACCATCATCATTGGTGCTGGAATTGTCGGAATTTCTGCAGCACTTTCACTCAAGGATTTAGAGCCCAATCTAAAAATTCTGGTTCTCGAGCGCGGGTTTTTACCTTCGGGAGCCAGTACAAAAAATGCCGGTTTTGCTTGTTTTGGGAGTGTTTCAGAACTATTGGAAGATTTTCGATACATGGGTGAAGAACAAACACTGAATCTTGTTGCTAAAAGATATGCTGGTTTAGCTGCACTGCGGGCAAGAACCGGTGATGCCGAAATTTCTTTTAAACAATCCGGAAACTATGAAGTTTTTAAAACCGGCGATGACGAAATTTTTGAAACTTGTGCTTCATTTATCCCAATTCTCAACCAAAAAATTGAGACCATAACCGGAGAAAAAAATACTTTCAACATTTCAGATGCCAACATTCCAAAATTTGGGTTCAAAGATGTAAGTCATCTTATATTTAACAAATGTGAAGGTAAACTTGATACTGGAAAAATGATGCATAAACTCCTGACACAGGCAAGAAGCAAGGGCATTGATTTCTACTTTGGTGCTGAAGTTCGTAAAATCGATGAAGAAATCAATAAAGTTGTTATTCATCTTCAATCGGATATGGTTATTGAAGCAAACAAAGTACTTGTTGCTACCAATGGATTTGCTGCTCAATTGTTGCCGGAGCTGGAAGTTCATCCTGCACGCAATCAGGTTTTGGTAACCCATCCATACAAAACAATGAAGTTTAGCGAATGCTTCCATTATGATCGCGGTTATTTTTACTGGCGTGAAATAGATGGTAGAATATTAATAGGAGGTGGCAGAAACCTTTTTCCTGAAATAGAAAGTACTGACCTGATGCAAGTAAATACGGCTATCCAAAATCACTTGATAGAAATGATAAAAAATTGGATAAGTCCACATGAATTTCCAGGTATTGATATGCAATGGTCTGGAATACTGGGATTGGGTAGCGTAAAATATCCAATCATTAAAAGCGTTTCCCAAAATGTAACCGTTTCTGTACGGATGGGGGGGATGGGCGTTGCTCTTGGTACCCTGGCAGGACTTGAAGGAGCTAAAAATCTATTGGGCATGCATCAAGATCAGGCAACAGCTTAATTGAAAAATACGTTATGGGTGCTATGCGATTATTATTAAGTCTTTGTGTGTTTTTCCTGCTTTCCAACCTGACATTGGCTCAAAAAACCGATACTACAGGCCGAAAGATGATTATTGTAGAGAAAGCAGAGACTTTTTACTACAAAAAAATAAACGGCATCGAATACCAATGGATGGTTGGGAAAGTTAGAATGAGACAAGGACAGGTTTACATGTCCTGTGACTCAGCCCTGCTTCTTGATAACCAGATGAAGGCTTATGGACGGGTATTGATTCAACAAACAGATACCATCAATGTCTTTTCAGATTCACTTTGGTATAACGGCGATACAAAAGATGCCGATTTGTTTGGAGACGTGGTACTGGTGAATGGTAAACAGGAAATTTTTACCAAAAAATTGAACTATAACCTTGAAACCAAAATTGCAAAATATGATAACAATGCCATTTTGAATGACGGTAAGACCAAACTTACAAGTAAAATTGGCTATTATTTTGTAAACGAAAAAAAGGCTTTTTTTAAATCAAATGTCAAAATTGTCGATTCTACCTTCAATTTGAAGGCTGACACATTGGAATTCCTGACAGATAAACGTGTTGCTATATTCCATGGACCCACACTCATAGTTCAAGATACTGCAAAAATTTATTGCGAAGCAGGTTTCTATGATATCCTCAATCGCAAAGCAGAATTTATTCACAATGCACAATACGAGGGCAAAGATACCAAAGCAACTGCTGACACAATAAGATATGATGGAGGTGTCAGCGAGGTTTCGTTGATTGGAAATGCAAAGTATGCTACAACCAAAGAGATTGCATCTGCCAAAAAAATTGTCCACAACGAACAAACCAAATTAACCTCTCTTTTTGGTAATGCAAAATATGTTAAAGACAAGCAAAAGCTGGCTGGCGAAGAAATTCATTACAATGGGAACGATGGAAGTTTTAAAACCAAGGGTCGGTCAATTGTATCAGATCCTCCCCAGATAATGGAAGCAGATTTCATGGATTACAGTAAAGCGAAAGGATATGGTACCGCTTCGGGTAAGGTTATATGGCAAGATACCTCTGCCAAATTAATCGTAAAGTGCGATACAACTATTTTTGACAGATCTAAAGATTACCTTAAAGCATTTGGGACACGACCACTGTTGATTTCGTATGATGGCAGAGATACAACTTTTTTGACTGCGGATACCTTGACGGCATTCAGACAAATAAGAGTTTTAGATTCGTCAAGGGTCTTTAACGCTTATCATGATGTTAGAATATTAAGAAAAGATCTCCAGGGAATATGCGATAGCCTATCTTATAATACAGCCGATTCAGTGCTGATATTTTATAAAGTACCAATATTATGGAGTGACACTTCACAGTTTATTGCTGACACAATTCATGTGCTCATGGCCAATAAATCCATAGACAAGGTACTTTTGAGAAAAAACTCTCTCATCATAAATTCACCCGATCAGATTTTCTTTAACCAAATAAAAGGCAGGGACATTACTGCAAGGTTTAAGTTGAAAAAAGTCAATGATATGTATGTTGAAGGAAATTCTGAAGCCATTTATTATGCTTTGGACGACCTAAAAGCCTATATCGGTGTCAATAAAGCCATAAGTTCAACAATGACACTTCTTTTTGAAGATAGCAAAGTTAAGGATATTTATTTCGTGACCGATCCGGAATCAAGTTTTATTCCCATGAAAAAAGCCAATCATGAAGCTTTGAAATTGCCGGGATTTAAATGGGACTTAAGTAAAAGACCTCGAACACTGAACGACCTCTTCAAAGAAAAAACCAGGATTCAAAAACTTTGACAGCACCCGCCAATTCACGGATTTAAATAGAATAGATTTTGAAGAAGTATTTAAAATAATATAAACTTTCAGAAATAAATAAAAATTTTAGAAACATACTGATAACAATTCTTTATTTTTGGAATATCAAGTATCTTTAAAATATTGTTTCATATCTAAATCAAAACCTATGAAAGTTTTTAATTTCCGTTCATTATTCTGTTTGGTTCTCGTGTTTTCTTTCTTTGCAAGCTCTGATATCATGGCTCAAGGAATGGATAAAAATAAGAAGGGCGCAACTGCCGTGTCAAATGCAAAACAAAGTGAGTATACCAAATATACTACAAACGATGATGCAGTAGAAATGGAGATTGCCACCGGCTGTGTTGGCTACATTGTATGTGAAGTAGATAGAAATGGTAAGGAAAAAGAGCTTACCAAATTAAGTCAAGTTTGTTTGGATGGTAAAAGCAGATCAAAAATTGTTAGTCTGTGTTATCCGGCTACAAACAAATTATTGGTGAAATATAAAAAAGTAGATCCAAAAGCTACAGTAAGTTTTAGACCTTCGAAAATGGTTTGTAAATAATAAACTCTGAAAAGTCCCAAAAATTGTTCGAATGAAAAGCCGGTTCCCCCGGCTTTTTCTATTCACTTAACATTCCAAGAAAAGTATTCAAAACATAATTTGCATCAACCCTGTCGATAGGGTGGGGTGTGTTTGCGAATACATGGTAAACAGAGCCTCTGATTTGATTCAATATCCCGGCCGATTCATCTTCTGTAACCATTTTATCATTTTCCCCTCTTCCGATAAATACTTTGCAATCAATATTTTTAAGTAAACTTTCAGATAATAAAGGAGATGCACCAAGGTCAAGA
>JAEUUM010000529.1 GCA_016787375.1 Saprospiraceae bacterium | reverse complement strand
GTGTCTTTCTTATTTTGCTGCTTGGGTCCTTCTGGTTTTTTACTCTCCGGTTTTGGAGGTTTTGAGTCTTTTGACTTTTCAGTAATTGCCTGCTCGTCCAATATCTTATAAACGAGGTCTTGCTTTGATAATTTTTTGTGATTTTGAATATTTAATTTTTCAGCAATTTCCCTAAGTTCAGGTACCAGCATGTCATTTAACTGCAGTATATCGTACATATAGGTTCTAAAATTTTTAAAATGAGAATAAAAAAAGGGTTTTTTTTGAAACTCAATTCACCCAACATAAATTGTCATGAAACGATTTGAATTAAGGGTGCGTCGAGCGGAATGAAAATGCTTAAAGACAAGCCTCAAACAGAACGCCGCAAAAATACAAGAATATTTTGAATCCAATAGTATCTTTGAGCGTACAATTTTATTTAATACGTTATTTTATTTTTTTTGTTCAAACTGGGCTTATACAGTGCCCTATACACAAATCAATTTATGCTGCAAGTCAACTTCTTAAGAGAAAACAAAGAAATGGTAATTGAAGGGTTTAGAAAAAGAAATTTCTCAGATGAAAACCTACTTATCATTGATTCTATAATATCACTTGATGATGAAAGAAAATCTATTCAAAAATCTCTGGACGATAAACTGAGTATTTCAAACCAAACCGCTGCTAAAATTGGCCAACTTCTCAAAAATGGTGAAAAACTTGCTGCTGAAACTGCAAAAGCAGATGTTTCAAGCTTAAAAACTGAAATTTCAGCCCTGGAAGAAAAAATGCGTACCATTGCGACAGAATTGGATAATCAAATGATAAGTTTACCAAATGTGCCACATGAATCAGTAGCTTTTGGTAAAACACCTGAGGACAATATCGTTTATCAGGAATGGCCGACAGAGTTGCCGGTTTTACCGGAAACAGCTCTGCCTCACTGGGACCTTGCAAAAAAATACGATATTTTTGATCTTGAACTGGGAACCAAAATAACCGGAGCAGGATTTCCGGTTTACCGCAAAAAAGGAGCAAGACTTCAAAGAGCCTTGATTAATTTTTTCATTGATCAAGCTGTTGAGCAGGGTTTTGAGGAGATTATTCCGCCTTTGATGGTCAATGAAGCTTCCGCCAGAGGCACAGGTCAGATTCCGGACAAAGAAGCCCAAATGTATTATGTTGAAAAAGATGATCTTTATCTCATCCCAACTGCGGAAGTGCCAATAACCAATCTTTATAGAGATGTTATCCTTAATGAGGATCAGTTTCCAATAAAAATGACTGGTTATACTCCATGTTTCAGACGAGAAGCCGGATCTTATGGCGCGCATGTTAGAGGATTAAACAGGGTACATCAGTTTGACAAAGTCGAAATTGTGGTTCTTGAACATCCTGACAGATCCTATCAAACCTTACAGGAAATGCTGAAACACGTTTCAAGCCTAATGAGTAAACTTGAACTACCTTACAGAATTTTACATCTTTGTGGCGGTGACATGGGTTTTGCTTCTGCTTCAACCTACGACTTTGAAGTCTATTCAGCTGCTCAAAAACGTTGGTTAGAGGTTAGCTCTGTTTCGAATTTTGAAACATTTCAGGCAAATAGGCTAAAACTGCGATACAGGGACGGTTCAAAAAAGACTCAACTTGCTCATACGCTAAATGGTAGTGCCTTGGCGCTGGCCAGAATCGTGGCTGCCCTTATTGAAAACAACCAAACAGAAGAAGGCATTTTGATACCTGAAGCCCTTCAACCATATACCGGATTTAAAATTCTGAACTAAAAATTCTTGTTATCGTAAACAATTATTGGCTGTTTCAGCGTTTAAGAACATTAAATTATATATTACATTGAAGAATCTCCTGGTAGTAAGCTTGATATTGGTTTGCACACATTTCATCAAAGCTCAGCAAGGTTGGGAATTAGGTGGTACACTTGGTATCAGCAATTATTTTGGTGATCTGAATTCAGATTATGGTTTGAAAAGCCCCGGACCGGCAGCAAGATTATTTGCCAGGTATAATTTCAATAACCGATTATGCCTGAAATTCGCCGGATCATACGCAAGAGTATCTGGGGATGATAAAAATTCTGCTAACACATTTGAACAACAAAGAAATCTTAATTTCTTTACCAATGTGTATGACGCTGCTGCAGAATTTGAATTCAACTTCATGCCTTACACTCATGGCAGCAACTATGATTACTTCTCGCCTTACGGATTTCTTGGTTTTTCAACCTACAAATTCAATCCAAAAACAGAATACAACGGCACCAAATACGAATTACAACCTCTTGGTACTGAAGGACAATTTTTAGGTGAAGAATATTCCTTGATTCAAGTTGGTTTGTCTTATGGTATTGGAATGAAATGGGATATCAATAGTGACTGGAGCATCAACGTTGAACTGTCTTCAAGGTATCTCTTTACAGATTACTTCGATGATGTAAGTACGATATACCCGGATATTAAAGATGTCCGAAAATTGCATGGAGAGGTAGCGGGAAATTTAGTTGATCGTTCCATTGAACTTGGAATAGAACCCGGTATTGGTCAAAAAGGCAGACAAAGAGGCAACAGCAAAGACAATGACAGCTTCCAAATGTTAACAATAGGTTTGGCATACTACTTTGGATCCATTCGCTGTCCGGATATTTCTAATCATTGACCCGATCACTTTCTAGATAATTTCTTTTTTTACGTTTTTTGTTCGATTTCAGCTGAAAGCTTTGAATAAAATTACTGTCGACCCCTAGTAATTTTATACTTTTTCGATTCCACATATTGAAGAAGATGACCAATGTCTCTTGTCCGGTTTTATGGATTCTCAGCTTTTAAATTTTTCTTTAGACAAATGTGGTTGGTCGGAAGAATTGCACCGATTACATTATTTCAATAAATTATATTTCAATATACAATAAATGGCTCTGAAACCGTCCTTCCATCCTATTTTTTTGCCTTCTTCGTATGATCTTCCATAATATGAAATACCAACCTCGTAAATTTTCACACCTCTGATTCTGGCAATTTTAGAAGTTACTTCCGGCTCAAATCCAAATCTTTTCTCATTGAGTTTAATATTTTTGATGATATCCGACTTGAATAGTTTATAGCAGGTTTCCATATCTGTTAAATTGAGATTGGTCAACATGTTTGACAAAAAAGTTAGAAATTTATTGCCAATGGAATGCCAGAAAAACAAGATACGGTGAGGTTTGCCACCCATGAACCTAGACCCGAAAACTACATCCGCAAAACCATCTAGTATTGGTTTGAGCAATAGATTGTATTCCTCAGGATTATACTCTAGATCAGCATCTTGGATAATTATAAAATCCCCTGTCGATTTTTCTATTCCGGTATGCAATGCAGCTCCTTTTCCTTTATTGAATTCATGTTTAAAATATTGAATCGGCATTTCAGGGTTTTCTGCAATGTATTTATGTAGAGCTTCTTCGGTTTTATCCGTGGAACAGTCGTTTATGATCAAAATTTCTCTTTCAAGTCCATCAATGAGCTCGACCGATTTAATTTTATTAAGAATGAGGTGTATGGTTCGTTCTTCGTTGTAAGCTGGAATAACTATTGACAGTTTTTTTTGCATGATGGCTATGGTTAATGAAAAGTAGAATATCTAGATTACGCAGATTGCAAAACTTTGATTCTTTTGTTCATGATTTTGAACCACAGAGGTGGTACAAGTGAAATTAATATAGACATTGGATAGCCATATGGCAGCTGGGGGCTCTCATCATAATGCTTTAAGATCTGATATTTGCGTGTTGATTTATAATGATGATCACTGTGGCGAGTCAATTCGTACAAAAATATCCTTCCCAACTCATGATTTGAGTTCCAGGAATGAACAAAACTTACCGGCTCATACCTCCCGGATGATAATTTCTTTCGACGCAACCCATAATGCTCAATATAGTTTACAGTTTCAAGCAAAAGAATACCACCGAATGCTGCTACAATTGCTCCAATCATTGGATATAAACCGAAATTTAATTTTATGATATACAAATATGCTATTTGAATAATTTGCAGCCAAATCATTTCATTTTTATAATGAAACCAATGGTGATTTTGTGAAGCAAGCTTCCTGGCCTCAAGTTTCCAGGCTTCAAAGTAATTATTAATGATTGATTTTATCCAAAAAGTGTAAACCATTTCTCCAT
The DNA here is from genome assembly GCA_016787375.1 of Saprospiraceae bacterium. Classification (GTDB taxonomy): domain Bacteria; phylum Bacteroidota; class Bacteroidia; order Chitinophagales; family Saprospiraceae; genus JAEUUM01. The sequence continues at coordinate 2,245 of JAEUUM010000529.1, read as the reverse complement.
ATTTCGCTGTTGCCGGATCAAGCTCAGTGGCAACATTTTTATGGTGGCCTGAGTTATGTTGATTTGTGAAGTGTGTGTACAAAGCAGGTATCAGTAGCAAACGAGCGCATAGCTTGTCAAACCATGTGTTGCGATGGCCAAGTTCGTGAGCTACATTGATGCCACATGTCCCGATAATTACGGCCATGCTTAAATATAGTCCAATATAATTAGTGGTTGTAAGCTCTTTTACTTCTATTGTTTGTAAAAAAATGTATAATATCCAATAAACCAGAGGGAGATTGAAATAAAGATAAAAATCAAATAGTCTTGAAGAATCTTGCTCGGTTTCCATTTCAGTGGAAAAATTTGAATCTGAACCGGGGAACAGCAATTCTACGGTTGGAATAAAAACAAAACCTACAAAAAAAGCGGCATAATACCCGATTCCACCATATTTAAATCCCAAGATTGCCGAAATTGGAGCAATGTATGCAATCAAATATTTAAGATCCTTCCACATAATTTATGCTTATTTTTGCGCTTTCGTTCATAAATACACAACTAAGTTACTGCTTTTTGAGTTTAGACCAAAAATAAAATATTTTTATGAGTCATGAGTTTTATTCACTTAAAATCGAAAATTTAACAAGGGAAACACCTGATGCAGTTACTTTGCATCTCACTGTTCCTGAAAATTTAAAAGAAACATTCGAATATAAAAGTGGGCAATACCTAACAATCAGATTTACATTAAAAGGAAAAGAAGAACGTAGATCTTATTCCATGTCATCAGCACCTCACGAAAACAAGTTGAGTTTTACTGTCAAAAAAGTTAGCGGAGGCCTCGTTTCAACTCACATTCTAGAAAACCTAAAAGTGAATGACACCATAGAGGTCATGGCTCCTGAGGGAAGGTTTGTTTTGCAGACCAACTTTGACAAAGGTAAAACTTATTATTTTGTAGCAGCAGGTAGCGGAATAACACCCGTTATATCCCATATCAAAACCCTCCTTGAATTTGAACCACAGAGTTGTATTTTTTTGCTGTATGGCAATCGAAATGAGCAGTCTATTATTTTTAGGCAACAACTTGATACCTTACAACAGTTTTACAGAGGTCAGCTCTATGTAGACCACATCCTGAGTCAAGCCAAAAGAGAAAAATCATCAGGATTGGGAGGTTTGTTTTCAAAAGGCACATTGACCTGGCAGGGTAAAACCGGAAGAATAAACTCCAAAGTTTTTGAAACATTCTTAGATGAAAACCCTCCCAGACACAAGGAATTGGAGCATATAATATGTGGACCCGGAAAGATGATTGAGGATATAACCAACTACCTCCTAAATAAAGGGGTTGATAAAAAGCAGATTCACAAAGAGTATTTTTCGATTGATGTTACTCCCAATCATGCATCTGACAAAAATTCTGTCGATTCAATTCTCATTGCACATCTCGATGGTGAAGTCATTGAAACGAAAATATCAGCAGGCAAAACCATTCTTGAAACCCTCGTTTCACTCAAAAAGAACCCTCCCTATTCTTGTACCTCAGGTGCCTGCTCTACATGCATGGCAAAAGTGCTGAATGGAACTGTTGAAATGGATGTATGTCATGCACTTGATCAAGATGAGATTAAGCAAGGGTATATTTTGACATGCCAGGCAAAGGCTACTTCAGAACAGATCGAGATTGATTATAATGTTTAAAGCTACCTTAACCCATTGGGTGGATTTTAATTTTCCGTGCATTCATATTATCAAGATCTAAATTTTTCTCAAAACTACCAAATGCCCGGGCATAACCGTCCATTTTGTCAAAACATCTTGAACCCGAGCGATAAATGCTCATGATAGAGACATTTATCTTCACATTGGTTCCTGACATTCGGAAGAATCATCTCTTTAGATCCTGACATTCGGAAGAATCGTCAGGAAGAATTAAGGAAATGATTTTTATAAAAAATCTCACTTGTGAAATTTTCTATATTAACCGAATCCCAAATCGTAATTCTCCAACAGCTAACAGCCAACCGCTAACCGCCAACCGACACCTTACTTGACACCACAACTTTGCCCTTCACCTTCAGACTTACAAGATACACACCTGATGGTAAAACTCCCTTCTCTATTGTATATTTGTAACTGTATGGCGCTATGGCATCACCATATATCACTTTCCCTTGTAGGTCACTTATCATGATTTCTGCCTGCATGTCTGCACCATAATAAGGCATCGTTATGTCTATGTTTATATCTGTGACCG
>JAEUUM010000623.1 GCA_016787375.1 Saprospiraceae bacterium | reverse complement strand
ATTTTTTCCCAGAACCCTGAGATACCACCACTAAAATTCTGAACACCTGAATACAACAAAATACCTGCGACGAGTAACATTATGCAAGCCTGAATAGCATTTGTATAAATCATTGAATTTGCGCCGCCAAACATCATGTATCCAAAAACAAAAACCACCATTACCACTAAAGAAGGAAATTCACCAATTGCCAAGGCATTTGACAAGACTTTTGTCATTCCAACGCATATTAATATAATAAATGTGATCAAAAGCAACGAAAAAACGGCCATCAAAATTCCGAATGCTTTGCTATCAAATCTTGAACCGATCCATTGTGATAATGTTGCTGCCTTCACCGAATGGCCATAGGTTCTGAAATTTTTGGAAAGAATTATCAATGAAGCGTATAATCCAACAGAAAGCACCATCGACATGCCAAGAAACGCACTCCATCCAAAATAAGCAACAAACCCTGGATTTATTATAAAGGTGGCAGCGCTGGTAATACCAGCTGCAAGAGACAAAGCAAGTATTACAGGAGAAAACCCTTTTGTACCAATTGCATATTCTTGTATGGATTTTGTTTTGATAGCTCCACGAATAACAAAAAACAGAATAAGGCAAGCATAAGCAATTATCAACAATAATGCATTTTGAGCAAACTCGTTGTTCTGCATGTTTTTTTGATTGGTTAGAATTAATTGTGTGAATATAGGAAAGTTACAAGTTTGAAAACAAGGCAGATTATTAAAATAGGGGTTGATTTTTCAACCAAATAATCTATAAAAAATTATAATTCAATCAGTTATTAATATAATTAATTAGGTTGACCGAAAATAATTTTAACTAAAACCTTAATATTGATCATCTATATTGATCAAAATTATCTATCGTAAAATACAAAGTTTATTAGTATATATTTTGTTTAATCCATTTTCAGTTACAACTACCATATAAACGCCATTTATCAGTCCGGAGATGTCGACTTGGTCGTTGGGATGCACAGATTTTTGATAGATCTTAGTGGATCCGAATTGATCTATTATTTTTAGACTTACATCTTCTGTAAAACCGGAAAAAATAATCCAATTATCTGCCGGGTTGGGATATACATTAAATGAAATTTGGGGATTTTGAGGGTTTGTTGATGTAATGATTTGGGTTCCGACTTGATTAGCGAGCAATCTGATGTATGCAGCCTGAGAATAAATTGCCGGTTCTGATATTTCCCAACTATTTTCCGGCCAACCGTTATTAAAATCAAGATATGATTTCATTGCAGGTTGATTTGCGGGTGGAGAGATCGTAGAAACTGAGAAATTAGCATTTGGACCGCCTGTCACAAATCCGGGAGCAGGACCGTTAGGCGATAAAAGTGCATCATCATAAACTGTTCCTTCATTGAACCATGAGTGATAAATTTGATTAACACTTTTTTCAGCTCCATAAGGATACATATTACTGAGCATAACCAACCCCAATGGGTTTACCCCATGAAAATAATGCAGTTGCTCAATTGCCTTCTTAGCAAATTTAGTTGAATCATTAACCATATTGTAATAAGCAATATTCATATTAAGGGTACCATATGCAGCTTTTGGTTTGTTGCTTCCCCAATGGTATGTCCAATCTGGAGTATAGGCTCGGTAAAGATCTTCTTCACTCCACCCAAAGAAACCATTCCAGTTATTATTGATGGCAGTTGTTAAATTGGATTGGATTTTGTCTTTTACAGTTTTGTTAGTATTAGATAATTTGTACGCATACCTGATCAATGCATCTTGTATTGTTGGCAAATCACCAGACCAAAAAGAATTGATAAGTGGAGTGGCTTTCAGGTAGTTATTGATAAAATAATCATGATACTTTGCTTGCCCGGTCAACTCATACAAATAAACACTAGCTGAAATCATGCGTTCAAGCTGACCTTGAGCGCTTTCATCTGCATCACCTGCTTTAATGGTTCCATCGTCACAATTCGTCTGCCATGTATTATTCGTACTAAAGGGCATGCAATAATCAAAACAAGATTCAGCAATTTCCTGTAATTGATTACCGTAACCCTCAAGCCCCTTGATATTTTTCATAACCACCGCAGCATGACCGAAAACACTTGCAACAGTAACCGATGCTGAAGAACAGATAGGGCCGTAATATCTTTTATCGAAATTAGCAGATGGAGGAGATAATGCATTTTCAGTATAATCAATACTACCCATTTTTAAATGAACACTTCCGTCGGGGTTAACCATTCTTTGCAACCAATCTAACTCCCATTTTAGTTCATCAAGCAAATCCGGAAATCCATTATTACTTTCAGGTATATTCCAATCATCCCCAAATGCCTCAGGGTTCTCCTCAAATGCATACAAGAGATCATGGATGGTGTTAAATGTAAATGTTACGTATTTATTATAATCACCTGCATCAAACCATCCTCCTCTCAAATCTTTCTCTTTTGAGATATTGTTTTTGTCGTAAACGTATCTGCAATTCGCGTCTTGTTGTGGATTCATAAAATTCATCCCATCCGTCCACTTAGCTCCTGCATAGGGAAGTTCTTTGGAATCATTACATCGATTGTAATAATACATTCTTCCAGCTGCCTTTAACACATTACTGTAAGGATTTTGGTTTATCTGGAATTCACCTGAGGTTTGGTTGTTAAAAGAATCATATATGTAAAAACTGCCGGTATCTTGCAAGGCAGAAAAGTCAAACCACCACCCAATATCTCCTGATTGTGACTGCATCTGACCGTTTTTCCAAATTTGAACACCTCCTGTAAATACTGTTTGTTGATCGCTTGCACGTTTGACTTCCAATGTCAATGGTGCTTGGTAGGTCAATTGAGAATTAAATCCTATAATTGGATTACTAATTACAGCCACCTTCTCAGAATGAGGAGCATAACCAAACTGATCGATTTGAATGAAAGGGCTAATCTGAGATATCAAATTATTCACAAGTAAAAAGTAAAAACAGAAATTTAAAAAGGTCTTCATAACTTTTAATTATTTTGTAAGGATTGCTATACCTAACTTTCTGTTATTTTTGATCACAATGAAGCATTAATACCAAATAGAACAACCTTAAAAAAAGGAATGATTGATATTAAAATTCGACCAATCCCGGTATTTTAAAAAATAACCAAAAAATGATCTAAATCATTGCTAATTTAACCAAAATGCAACTTTTATTAAACCAAAACATGAAAAGAAAATAATATTCTATATCACCCCTAATTCCTTTCCAACCTTAGTAAATTCTGCAATTGCCTTGTCCAAATCTGCCACTTCATGACCAGCCGATACCTGAACCCTAATTCTTGCCTTTCCTTGAGGAACTACAGGGTAAAAGAATCCGATTACATAGATACCTTCCGACAACAACTTGGTGGCAAATTCCTGCGCCAATTTTGCATCATACAACATAACCGGGGTTATAGGGTGAAATCCTGGAACTATATCGAACCCGGCTTCAGTCATTCCTTTTCTAAAATATTGAGTATTTTTCTCAAGTTTATCTCTCAAATGGGTCGAATTCGATAGCAAATCCAACACTTTTATTGATGCACCAACAATTGAGGGCGCTAAGGTATTCGAAAACAGGTATGGACGAGATCTCTGACGCAATAATTCAACTATCTCCTTTCTGGCTGCAGTAAAACCACCCGAAGCACCACCGAGAGCTTTGCCGTATGTTCCTGTTATAATATCTACTCTACCCATAGCATTACATAATTCATGTGTACCACGACCGGTTTTACCCATGAAGCCGGTGGAGTGACATTCATCGACCATCACCATGGCATTATATTTATCTGCTAAATCACAAATTTTATCAATTTGGGCTACAATGCCGTCCATTGAAAAAACACCATCGGTGGCAATTAAAATCCTCCTGCTGCCCTGTGCCTCCAACAATTTCGATTCAAGATCTTGCATGTCATTGTTTTTGTACCTAAAACGCTTTGCTTTACACAATCTAACGCCATCAATGATAGAAGCATGATTCAATTCGTCTGAAATAATGGCATCATCCTCATTCAACAATGGTTCAAACAAACCACCATTGGCGTCGAAAGCAGCAGCATAAAGTATACAATCTTCCATCCCCAAGAACTCTGCAGTTTTCTTTTCAAGTTCCTTGTGAATATCCTGAGTCCCGCATATAAATCGGACAGATGACATCCCAAAACCATGCGTATCAATTGCTTCTTTGGCTGCTTTGGTTACTTCAGGATGTGATGATAGTCCTAAATAATTGTTAGCACAAAAATTGAGTACTTCGCCACTTTGAACAGTTGAAATGTGAGCAGCTTGTGGGGTTGTTATAACTCTTTCTTTTTTATACAATCCAGCCTCCTCAATCTCTTGAAGTTCCTTTCTTAATTGTTCTTTTACTTCCTTATACATAACAGATTATTTTTTCTTACTTAGTGAATCATTTCTTTGGAGTACATTTGTTTAAGGTGCAGGAGCATATCAGTTGTCATTAAATCCAAATCAAATTTATGCTTCCACCCCCAATCTTCCCTGGCTTGCGAATCATCAATGCTGGCTGGCCACGAATTTGCTATGGTTTGCCTAAAATCCGGATTATAACTAATCTTAAAATCTGGTAATTGTTTTTTAATAGAGTCTGCGATTTCTTCCGGGGAAAAACTCATTGCAGCGAGATTATAACTTGTTCTTACTTTAATTTTCTCTGCCGGAGCTTCCATCAGCTCAATTGTTGCGCGTATTGCATCATCCATGTAGATCATGGGTAACACAGTATCTGCCTGTAAAAAACATTCAAATGGCTCAGATTTTACTGCTTTGTGATAGATATCAACTG
>JAEUUM010000494.1 GCA_016787375.1 Saprospiraceae bacterium | reverse complement strand
TTTCCTTCAATACATCACTTGTATAGGGTTGTATCCAGGGATCCCTTCCAAGCCTTGATTGAAAACAAGTAGTATACTGACCCTCAAATAATCCAAGTTTTTTAACGAGTGCTTTGGTTGTTGCATAACACTGGGCAGAGTAGCAAAATTTATTTTGGTCGCAAATATTTTGACAACAGTTTTCCTTAACCAAACAGTGGTTTGATAAATCTGCTTTTTTCATTTGTCTTTGTGGAAGACCATGGTAGCTGAAAAGTATGTGATCATAAGATCCTACATCGAAGTTAGTTCGAGCATTTTCAGCGAATACTTCAATCATTTCGGGCAGATCATAATAAGAATTAATTAGCTCTAATTCGGGTATCACTTGCCACTTCGATACTATTCTCATCACCTCTTCATGCACACTACCAGTGGATGCTGAAGCATAATGAGGAAAGAGCGGAAATACTATAATCTTGTCAACTAACTTAGATCTTAGTCTTTTGAGACCCTCTTCAATCGATGGATTTTGGTAACGCATGGCAAGCTCTATCTCATAATTGTCATCGAGTAGTTCTGTTACACCGGCAACAAGTTTTTGACCGTAGAATTTGAGAGGCGAACCATCCTTGGTCCAAAGCTTTTTGTAAAGTTTACTTGAGGAACCACTTCTGAATGGAGCAATAATGCCTCTGACAAGAAGGTTCCTAGCCAACCAAGAGATGTCAATGACTCTTGCGTCTAATAAAAATTGTTTTAAATACCTGTAAACTGATGGTCTGTCCGGTTCGTCCGGAGTACCCAGGTTTACGATCAATACACCAATCTTTTTCAAATAATGGTATTTTGTTAGAAAATTAATTCTACTTGAACTGTAGAAAGATCAAATTTTTAAAATGTATGTATTTTTTACATTTCAGGATTAAAGCCACCCATAACCTAGTGATCTAAAAGGCCAAGGAATGCTGATCAGAATCAACAATAAACCCAAGCCATAATAAAGCCAAATTGCTTTATGTTTTGCTGAATCAGATGTTTTCTTTTTTAATGAAACACGACCAATGGTTATTAAAGCAATCGCAATCAACATACCTGTTATATGCTCAACGGCTACAAAACGCATCATTTTATCTGACATTGCCTCCGGCATTTGTGCCAAAGCACCTTGCACAGCTGGGCTGACCATGTATAAATACAATCCTAATAACAACTGAATATGAACAACTATCATCGTAAAAAGACTTCTTTTGTCATCTCTATTTCCAAAAGATTCAGATTTTGAGTATGAAGAATACGCTTTTACAACTGTTATGATAAGCATAATTAAAACAGCGTATCTAAGTCCGCTATGAAGGTGATTAACTCCTGTGTACATGTTTTGTTTGTTTATTTTGTCAAAGATAAAAATGAATTCTGATTATTAATTTAAAACTTAAGAATGCAATGATGTAAATAATATTTCATCGAAAATTGTTCTGTCAATCTAGTTTTATTTTCGGCTTTATGGTCAATTGGGATGTTTTCATCAAAAAACTCGTTTCATCGATTTTAAAATTGTCAGGGTTAATATCTCTAAACCTGGATTTTTTCCAGTTGTTGGTTGGAAAAATCCTATACAGCTTGCTTCCATTTCCTATTTTTTGAGGCATTTCGAAGTTTCCAACATCACTCAACCACCTGTAATAAAGCACTATACCTTTTCCATGTTTTTCGATATAATATTCCAATTGAGGCAACTGACTATACATCAGGAATTGCCTGAAAAAAGGGGTATAATTTTTACTAAAAAATTTGTTGGTAAAGTTTACTACTTCGGTTGTATTGGTTACTCCACCGGCAAAATGATTGTAAAGGCTCTTTAGATATGCAAACCACAAGCTATCATTGTTAACGGTGTTTCTGAGACTATGCAAAACCCAGCTTCCTTTGGTATAAATATCGCTGTCATGCCACTTTTCATAATTAACATCGCGCGGTCCAACAAGAGGACTGATATTTTTAATACTTGGTTTTTGGTACATCAGGTACTCAACTGCTTTATTGTAATTATTTATCCATTCAACATAAAGTGCTTCACAGTAAGTAGTGAATGATTCATGAATCCAGAGATCAGCATGGTCATCTGCAGTTACGCTGTTTCCCCAATACTCATGCGCTGACTCATGGATAATGATATAATCGAAGTTTTGATCATCAGGAATTCTTCCACCCAAATAACCTCTGTTGTAGTTATTACCATAAGCAATGGCACTTTGGTGTTCCATACCCAAGTAAGGTGATTCGACCAATGCATAACCATCATTAAAAAATGGATAGGGTCCAAAATAGTGTTCATAGGCGTGAAGCATACCCTCAACCTGCTTAAAATGGAGGGTAGCTACTTGAACTTTTCTACCAAGTGTCCAATAATCAATATCTAATTTTCTATTTTTAAAATCAATATAAGCGTCATCAATCAAATAATAATCGCCGGCATAAAATGTAACATTATATAGATTGATAGGATAGCTAACCTTCCATTGAAAAGTATTTCTTCCATCTCCAAGTGAGGTCTTCTGAACAAGATTACCATTTGAAATACAAGTTAGCGCGTTTGGAACAGTCATACTAAAACTCAAACTATCCGGCTCGTCACTA
>JAEUUM010000492.1 GCA_016787375.1 Saprospiraceae bacterium | reverse complement strand
AGTCTCACCACCTTCCACACCAGTGTTCATTGGTAAAACTTTATCAAAACCAAAATAATTGGTTATGTATTTCTCGTAAATACCCAACAAATCGTTGTGGAAAGCTCTGGAAGTTAGCGTCAACCTTTGAGCCTGATGGTTCAAAGCGCTTATAATTCGGGGATGACAGTGGCCTTGGTTTATGGCTGAATAGGCTGATAAGAAATCAAAATATTTCTTACCTGCTACATCCCATACAAATACGCCTTTACCTTTTGAAAGGACGACAGGAAGTGGATGATAGTTATGTGCTCCATATTTATCTTCTAAAGCAATAAGTTCCTCTGCTGCGAGCGAAGTTTTAATTGACATGTTTTTTTATTTTAGTCGATAAATTTTTGAACATCATGGTATGGCAAACCAAATGCATCTGCCACTCCTTTGTACACAACCTGTCCATGTATAATATTCAAACCTTTTTTAAGTTCGTTGTTGTCTTTGCAGGCTTGCTTCCAGCCTTTGTTAGCAAGTTGGATAGTATATGGTAGTGTTGCATTCGTCAAAGCAACCGTAGAAGTATATGGAACGGCTCCCGGCATATTAGCAACGCAGTAATGAACAATATCGTCAATGATAAAAGTAGGATTATCATGAGTTGTTGGTGTACAAGTTTCAATACAACCTCCCTGATCAACTGCAACGTCTACAACTACAGTACCCGGTCGCATCAACTTTAACATTTCTCTTGTTATAAGGTGTGGAGCCTTTGCCCCCGGAATAAGAACTGCACCAACAATAAGATCATGGTCTTGAATAAGTTGTCTGATATTGTATTCGTTTGAAAACATCGTTATCACATTTGCAGGCATCACATCTGACAAGTATCTTAGTCGGTTAAGGTTAACATCCAAAAGAGTCACTTGTGCCCCCAGTCCTGCAGCCATTTTTGCTGCTTGGGTGCCAACTACTCCACCTCCAAGAACCAAAACTTTACCTGGAGCTACTCCTGGTACGCCACCCAAAAGTACACCTCTACCTTTTACTGGTTTTTCCAGATATTTTGCGCCTTCTTGAATGGCCATTCTTCCTGCCACTTCTGACATAGGCACTAAGAGTGGTAAAGACCTATCCGGCATTTCAACAGTTTCGTATGCAAGACAGACTGCTTTACTGGCAATCATGGCTGTTGTCAAAGGCTCATATGAAGCAAAATGAAAATAAGTAAAAACCAAATGATCTTCTCTGATTAAGCCGTATTCAGAAGCAATTGGCTCTTTTACCTTCAAAACCATTTCTGCTTTAGCATAGGTTTCTTCAATAGTTGGCAAAATTGTAGCGCCTGCCTGTACATAATCTGCATCTTTGAAACCACTACCTTCACCTGCTGTGGACTGAACAAAAACCTGATGTTTTCTGCGGGTGAGTTCCAACGCCCCTGCAGGAGTCAAGGCAACTCGATTTTCATTACTTTTAATTTCTTTTGGAACACCTATTATCATAATATTTTTTTTTGCGAAGTTACTCAAAAATCAGAATTGAAATAAATTTCTTGAAGGAAAGCCTTAAATAAAAAATGGCCCAAGGGGATCTCGAGCCATGAAAAAACGAATTTTACAATTCTTTAACCAAAACTTACACATTATAAATTATTACAATATCTATGCCAATTTATATTAAAATTAATATTTATGTAAAAAAATATTATATGTAAGTGGTTTAATTATATTTAATTCTGACGCTTTTTTGAAAAACATCTCGATTGCTCCCTGTCCTTCGATGCCTAAATCAAGACTATAGTTATTGACATATGTTTGAATGTGTTTATATATAATTGATTCGGACATCTCTTGAGAGTGATTTAACACGTATTCCGAATTTTCGGTTTTGTGACCGTATGCATATTCAATGCTTTTTTTGATAAATTCATTAATTTTTGTAGCAACTTCTATTGGTAATGAACGATTTATTGCGATGCCACCTAAAGGAATAGGACAAGCAGAGTGATGTTCCCATGAGTAGCCGAGGTCGCAAATTTGGTGTAAGCCTTTGTCTTGAAATGTAAACCTGTTTTCATGGATAATGACTCCTGCATCTACGTCTTGTTTGAGAACTGCTGTTTCTATATCCGAAAACACCATGAATTTTTTCTTCGTAACTCCGGGGTAAAACATACTAAACAGAAAATGTGCAGTCGTCAATTCACCTGGAATTGCAACAAGCCAATCTTTTGGTTCCTTATTTAGTTTTTTATGCTTACTAATAACAAGGGGACCACAATTTCTGCCAAGTGCGCTTCCTGAATTTAGAATAAGGTAGCGTTCATTGCAATGTGCATAAGCATGATAACTTAATTTTGTAATATCTAATTTACCTGCAATTGCCCATTTGTTCAAGGTTTCAACGTCTTCCATGTATATTTCGAATTCAAATCCAGGGGATGGGATTTTATTATTAACGAGTGCATCAAAAATGAAGGTATCATTTGGGCATGGGGAAAAACCTAGGCTTAGTTTCAATTTCAATATTTTATTTTAAAACACTTATTCCTTTAAAAGTTCAACAAAGTGGATATAAAAATTCAGCTTCTGCTGAAAACGATGTAGTCGGTTATTGGAATGGGTGCCCCTAACTCCTTGAGTCTTGAAACAATTTGACCTCTGTGATAGCTTGAATGATTAAAGACATGGTGAATAATTTCTGCCAAAGTATTTGAAAATTGTGCTTGTTTTAAATTCTTATATGGAATTGTTGTCTGGAAATCCTTATCATCCAAAGAAGTCAAATATTTGGAATATTGAGTATCAATATCAATATTAAGTGTTTTACATGCATCAAAAGATTGTGAGGTCCAAATTGCTTTTGTTGTGGTTTCATCTTTAATTCTTTCCAGCCAAACCACTCTGGCTGCGAGTATATGACTTAGCAAGAAGTTGCACCGATTGTCTTCGTTTTGGAGAGTAGACATTGAACTGATAATTGCTTCATTTGCCCAAATTTCATAGTCCAGTTTGTTCAAAAAAAATAATTTCATGGGTATTAAATTTTGTCAAGTGCCTGAGATAAGTCTTCAATTAGCCATTCCGGATCCTCTAACCCAATGTACATGCGAACCATGTTGATTGGTGCATCCGGCTTTGGCCTACCTTTAACATCGTAAAATGCTACCATAGGCATTACAAGCGACTCGTGACCTCCCCATGAAACTGCAAGTAAGAATCTTTTAAGGGAATGAAAGAATAATTCTGCTTTAGATTGCGAGTCAGTTTTGAGGTAAAAGGAAAATAGTCCACCAGCTCCACGCATTTGTCTTCTGGCAAGACTTAATTGTTCAAATGTATTATGAAATGGATAAACAACCCTTTCTATTTTGGGATGTGCTGAAAGATAATTGACAATTTTTTGAGCCGAATCATTTGATCTTTGCATTCGGAGTGGCAATGTTCGGAGTCCTCTTGTAATAAGGTTTGCATCATGTGGACTGATGATAGCCCCTAAAGTCATGTATTCAATATTGAAGATGTTTTTAATATCTTCTTTCGAACCACAAATAATTCCCGCAACTACATCACTGTGACCATTCAGGTATTTGGTACCTGAATGTACTATAATGTCAATACCAAATTTTGATGGATTTTGGAAATAAGGAGAAGCATAACTATTGTCAATAATGGTTTTTATGTTGTGTTTTTTTGCAATCTTAGCGCATGCTTCCAGGTCTTGCAAGTCAAAGTAAAAAGTTGTTGGACTTTCAAGGTACAGTATTTTAGTGTCTTTGGTGATTGCTGCGTCTATTGCATTCAAGTCTCTACCATCAACGAAAGTTGAATTGACTCCAAATCTTGGTAAAAATTTTGTCAACAAAGTGAATGTCCAGCTATATGGAGACTGAACACAAACAATATGGTCACCTAATTGAACATTTGCGATTACAGAGGCAGCAATTGCAGCAGAGCCACTGCTTAATATCAAAGCATCTTCAGTGTCTTCTAATGCAGCGATCTTTTTTCTTAGTATATTGACAGTTGGATTTGTCCCCCGAGTGTAAATGGTATTTTCAAGCTCATCTTCTATTGCTTTTCTAAACGCCTGAAGATTAGGAAACATAAAATTGCTACTCTGTATGACGGGAGGTGAAACGGCATTAAAATATTTATCCCGCTCTTCACCCAAATGGTTAAGGATCTGGTTCCAATCATTTTCAGGTATCATGAGTAAAGCGTATTCAGATCTATGTGTTCATCAATAATGATTCTTCCTCTTTCGTCCTTTTTAACTGTGACACAACCTGTTTGAAGGTCATGTTCAAATAACAAGTAAGTTTTGTTTAAAACAGCATCTTCCAGAATCCTTGTTTTTTCGGACAAAGTTTCGAGCGGCCTTAAATCATAAGCCATAATGTAGGGTAGCCCAATGTGATAGGACGAAGGTATAAGGTCAGCACAATAGAAGAACTTGCCTTTTCCATTGGTAATATGAAGTCCCATCATTTCTTCTGTATGGCCAAAAAAGAATTCAGTTTTCACACCAGGACAAATTTCTTGACCCGAATATTCTACAAATTTGAGACAACCCGCATCCAAGAGCGGTACAAAATTTTCCTTTAAGAAGGATGCCAATTCTCTTGGGTTTGGGTTCATTGCCCAATCCCAATGCTTTTTACTACTCCAGTATGTAGCATTCGGAAAAGTAGGTGAGAGAGAGCCGTCACTTGAACGAATTACTGCACCACCACAATGATCAAAATGCAAATGAGTTAAGAAAACATCTGTTATATCCTCTGGTTTAATGCCATGCATTCCTAGTGAATTAAGCAGAGTGTCGTTTCCAAATGGTTCAAAAATTGATCTGAATTTATCATCTTGTTTGTCGCCCATACCTGTATCAACCAGTATTTTCTTCTCACCTTCCTCTATCAACAAACACCTCATTGTCCAGCTGCAAAGATTATTTTCATCTGCTGGATTGAGTTTTTGCCACATCCTTTTGGGTATAATACCAAACATGGCACCGCCATCTAGTTTGAAATTTCCTGTATTTATAAAACTTAATTTCATGAAAATCCAATTTTACTTTTTGGTTCGCTGAATTGTTGTTTAATACCAATCATTTGAAGTGCGCTGTTTGCACACTCAGTCCCCTTGTTGCCATAGGTGCCGCCAGCTCTATCTTCTGCTTGCTTTTTATTCAATACAGTAAGTAGTCCGAAAATTACCGGTTTACCGCTTGACAATCCAAGGTTGGTGATTCCAGAAGCAACAGCTTGATTGATGTATTCATCATGATTGGTTTCACCTTTAATAACACAACCAAGACAAATTACTGCATCCATTTTTTGGCTACTTAATAGAATTCTTGCGCCCATGGTTAGCTCAAAAGCACCTGGCACACTTATAATGGATATGTTATCTTCTTTTATTCCGCTTTTAATCAAAGTTTCTACGCAAGCAGTTTTAAGCTTAGATGTAACATCATGATGCCAATCACTCACTACGATTCCTATTTTCAATAATTCAACTTGATGCAAACTTTTGCTATCAAATGAATTTTCAATATAATCTTTGGTTGCCATTATTATTAGTTTGAGATAGGTGGTAAAATTAAAAAAGGTAAGTGGAATACCACTTACCTTTTTAATATTTTGTTGGAATAATTAATTATTCCGTTACTCTGTAAAGATATTTATCAATATTTCTTCCAAAAGAAGTGGTTGCGTATTCATCTTTAATTCTTTGATAAGCTTTTTTTGCATCTTCATTCTTACCCATTTTTTCAGCCAGCATACCCAATTTCATAAGCACAAAAGGAGTTATGGCTTCGTTATTTGAAGAACTTGCAGCTTTTTGGTAATAGCTTAATGCTTTATCAAGATTGTTCTGATCAGCATACGCATCACCCAAAAGAGAAGATTTCATGATTGGGAGTGTGTTGCCTTCCGGATCGAACTTTTCGAGGTAATTAATTGCTTCGGCAGCTTTACCAGTTTGGACGAGGCAAACCCCTGCATAATAATTTGCAAGGTTTCCTGCGTTGGTTCCGCTGTATTTTGAAGCAATATCTTTAAAACCCGGTAAACCACCTCCCGGATTGTTTAGGGCCAAATCAAATGAGTCTTTAGCAAATAATTGTTCTGCTCGTGTCATCTGTTTAACTGCTTCTTTCTGCTTGGGTGCTATATAAAAGTTTTTATATGCATAATATCCGACAAACAGCACCAATAGTCCACCTCCTACTCCGAGGATGATGTTTTTGTATTTATCGTAATAAGAGGTTACTGAATCTGATATTTCATCAAGATTAACCAAGGTTTCTGAGATTTCTTCTTTTCTTCTAGCCATAATGTATTCTACTTTCTGTAAAATTTCTGCAAATGTACGCTTATTTTAAATATAATGTTTCAAGATTAAACAAAAAGCAGCTAAAATTTCTTTAACTGCTTTTTTTTTAATTATTGATTAATGAATGTTAGTCTTTCATAAACGGATAATCTTTGTCTACATAATTGTCCGTATATAACTCAGATGGGTCAGGCAGTGGAGACTCTTCCGCAAATAGAGTTGCCTCCTCAATTTCAGCTTTTATCAAATCCTTTATTGCTTGAATTTCAGATTCGGTAGCTATTTTGTTTTTTAGAATTTTCTCTTCAGTGAGCTTAATAGGATCATTTTCCATGTATGCCTGAAGTTCATCTTTTGAACGATATTTGCCTGGGTCAGAAACGGAATGACCTTTATATCTGTATGTTTTTATTTCTAAAAAATATGGTCCTTTTCCACTTCGTATATGCTCCGCTGCTTTCACAAAAGCTTCATGTACAGATTCAGGATTCATACCATCTATTGCTTCACTTGGCATATCGAAAGCTGCTCCTATTTTATATAAATCATGCACATTACTTGTTCTAGTAACGGAAGTACCCATTGCATACTGATTATTTTCACAGATGAATAGCACCGGTAATTTCCATGTCATCGCCATATTAAACGATTCGTATAATGCACCTTGTCTGGCAGCACCATCACCAAACATGGTTACACAAAGATTGTCTGTTCCACGATATTTTTCAGCAAATGCGATACCTGCACCTATTGGAATTTGTGCACCAACAATACCATTTCCTCCAAAAAATCTATTTTCGGAAGAGAAAAAGTGCATTGATCCACCTTTGCCATGGACACAACCGGTTGCTTTGCCATATAACTCGGCCATACAAGATTTTGTACTCAATCCTTTGGCAATGGCTATTCCGTGTTGTCTGTAAGCGGTAACCAATGGATCTTCACGTCTGAGGGCAGTCACCAAACCGGCAGCAATTGATTCCTGTCCGATGTAAACATGACAAAATCCTCTAATTTTTTGTTGTGCGTACATCATCAATGTTCTTTCTTCAAACCTCCTGATTCTCAGCATCGTTTCGTACCAGGTTAACCAAATATCTTTTGAATATGAAGGTTTTTTTGCTGTCGGTTTGCTAGTTTTTATTTTGTCGAGTACTTGTGTCATATTTAGGTTTTATATTGAAGCATAAAAATACAAACATTCCAATGATTTATCCAAATCTGAATTCAACTGTAATACCTAAAATTAATTCATCTTTGCATTAAAATTTACCTGAAGTTGTTTTTATCGGAATTGAGTGTCGTAAACTTTAAGAATATTGCGGATGCAAAGTTGAAGTTTGATCCTGGCTTTAATTGTCTGACAGGATTAAACGGCATGGGCAAAACCAACTGCTTGGATGCCATTTTTATGGCTTGTGTGGGCAAAAGTCATTTTAACCTAACAGATCAGCAATTGATTAAACAGGGATTTGAATTCTGCCGAATTGAAGCTGATTTCAATCATGATGGAACTAAAAATAGTGTCGTCATCAAACTACCCTCTGTTGGAAAAAAGACCATTTCACTTGATTCAAAACCTTATCGGAAGATCGCCGATCATTTAGGGAGATTCCCGATTGTAATGATTGCACCAAATGATGTTGAGATTGTTACCGGGTCTGGAGAAGTTAGGCGGAAATTTTTAGACACCACACTATGCCAAATTGATACACAATATCTCGACAATCTTGTGGCTTACAACAAAATCCTGAAACAGAGAAATGCTTATTTGAAAATGATTTCCACTTCAGCTAACGCTGATTTTAATCTGCTTGAAGCTTATGATGCACAACTTTCAGGCCATGGGCATATAATACACGAAAAGCGCACTCAATATATTTCAGAATTATGTGAATTGTTTCTGTTAAAATATTCGGCAATTACCTCAGGGAGTGAAAAGGTGCATATTTCATACAATTCACAATTGACAGATAAGCCTATGCTAACACAGTTGCAGGAAAGCCGTCGTAAAGATCAGATTCTGGAACGAACAAGTTGTGGGATTCACAAAGATGACTTAATGATACATTTGGAGGACAGGGAGGCAAGGAAATTTGCATCACAAGGACAATCCAAATCACTTTTATTTGCTTTGAAATTTGCTGAATATCAACTTATATCAAATAAATCCGCTAAATTGCCTATTTTATTGTTGGATGATATTTTTGATAAATTGGATGACATCAGGGTGTTAAACCTAATGAGTGTTTTAAAAAATGGTATATTTGGTCAGGTTTTTATAACTGACACATCTTTGCCACGGTTGGAGAATATTCTCAAAGAAGTATTTGAAAAATATTTTTCTTTTAATGTTGAAAATGGTGAAATACAACCGATAAATCATGAAAAGACATAATGAACAGTCTTTAAAAGACATTTTAGGTGAATTTAAACAAGATCATAAATTTTCTCAACATCTTTCAGAACTAAAACTGAGAGAGACTTGGGAAAGTGAAATGGGTGCCACAATATCAAAATATACATCAAGGATTTATTTTAGAAACGGCATACTTTATATCAAGTTAGACAGTTCTGTTTTGAGACATGAGCTATATACAAATCGAGAGGTGGTTTTGACTAAATTAAACAAAGCTTTGGGTGAGGCTTTGGTAAAGGAAATAAGTCTTCAATAAAAAGTGATTAAATGAGAATACACTTTAACAAGTAATCATCTATAAATTCACGTACACATGCCTTTCCACCTTTCTTTTTTAATATAATGTCGGAGTGAAGTTTTACTTCATCAACTGCATCTGAAGGGCAGGCTGAAAAGCCAATTTTTTTCATCATTTCCAAATCATTGATGTCGTCTCCAATCAATGCAACTTGTTCAAGTTCTAGATTGAGTTTGATGCAAAGTTTTTCGAGAATTTCCAATTTAGGTTCACGACCAACATGGCAATTTTGTATTCCTAACAGCGATGCTCGGGCTTTGACCATTTCAGCTTTGTAGCCTGAAGAAATAATAGCAATCTGGAAATTCTGTTTTACAAGATATTGTATTGCCATCCCATCTTTTGTATTATATTTTTTGAACTGGTCACCATTTTCAGTATAATACATTCCACCATCAGTCATTACACCGTCAACATCCAAAACGAGCAATTTTATTTTTGAAAGTTTATCGGATAAATTTTCATTTAAATATAATGGTTTGAATAACACTGCCATCAAGTCAACTTTATATTCTTCGCAAAGTATTTGAAGATCCGCGATTGTCAATTCATCAACACTGTCGATTTCCATGTCATTTAAAAAATCGAAAAAATCAAGGTTGTATTGTTGGCAAAGACCTCTGAGGTTTTGTTCGAGAAACATATTAAATTATTTTGTACCCTACACTTGCAGCTACCGGATTGAGTGAATGAAATAATTGCTCAAATTCATTATGATTAAGTTGTTGCGATGCATCAGATTTTGCCACTTTGGGGTTCGGATGTGTCTCAATCAAGAGTCCGTCCACACCCATAGCGACACATGCATGTGCCAATGAGGGGACACCATAAGCATAACCAAGAGCGTGAGAGGGGTCAAGAAT
>JAEUUM010000451.1 GCA_016787375.1 Saprospiraceae bacterium | reverse complement strand
AACTTATTTATCCTAATCCGTTTGTAAGTGACACCAAAATTGAACTTTCATTATTAAAACAAGAGCATCTCTATCTATCCGTGCATGCAGAGAATGGACAATTAGTTCGCACGCTAATAGATGGTAGCCTTGTGCCTGCTGGTAACTTTCAAATAATATGGGACGGAAAAGACGGTGCAGGTAATGCTTTATCCCCCGGAATATATTTTTATTCTATTAAGGGGGAAAGCGAAGAGTTGAGAACTGGGAAAATCATTTTGGCAAGATAGCAGGATGCTTTATATTTTACTTGTAGCTGTTTGAAGTAATTCATTCTCTTTTATAGAATTTAAAGTAGCCACAACATGATTCTTTACATATCCAATATCATTTTCAAATCCCAGGGTAATCCGGCTGAATTTAATTAATAAAAATTAACGTTCACCGAAGGAATTCAAAAATTATATCGTCTATATAATTAGTAACCAAAGGCTGCAATTCATGTCAGTGACTTTTTGAACACTAACTTTAGTAAACTTCATTTCAATTTCAAAAATTACGAACTTTAACATCAGCATTTCCGGGATGCAGATGGATCAGATTATTATGAATTTGAGGATTTGTTCAAAAAAATATTTCTAACCAGAAAATCTAAAATCATGTCAAAAAAATTGTTCAAATTCGGTGTAATTGTAATATGTGCTATTTGGCTTATTAGTCAGCATCTGCTTGCTCAATCCTCAAAGTTCATTGAAGGGCTGGATATAAAACAAATATTATACACCCCTCAAGGAAAGACCAAACCAATCTTGAATGGAATTCACCCCTTGAATCGCACCATCGATTGAACCAACAACAATTTAACTGCACAAGGTGGCACCCAATGGGGTTCAGCTGACATCACACTTTATAGAGAACTGCCGGCATCTTATGAATCTTCAGATCAGAATAATGCAATGGATGGTTCAAAACGACCATCTGCCCGAAAAATATCAAAATTTACTGTGCGACGAACCAAAGACCAACTTTAGCTCAAGAAACCTAAGTGCTTTTGTGTATGTATGGGGTCAATTTATTGATCATGACATGGCCGGTACAAGTGAATACAATCCAATAGAATTACCATCAGATGAGCCTTTGTTCAATGTAGCTATTCCTTTTTTCAGAAGTGCCATTCAACCCGGCACTGGTGTTTCAAATAAAAGAGAACAGATCAATCAAAACACCTCATGTATTGACGGTTCAGTTGTTTATGGGTCTGATGATTCTAGAGCAAAGTGGCTTTGAACCAAAAAACAGGGTAAATTAAAAACTTCTGCAGGGAACTTGTTGCCAAGGAACACAATCACAGGTGAGAAAAATTCTGCCATTGACCCAGCTTCGCCAAGCATGGCAAATGATGCAAACCATACTGTTAAAACATTTGTTGCTGGTGATGTAAGAGCTGGAGAGCATCCCGGTATAACGGCACTGCACATTATTTTTGTAAGAGAACACAACAACATATGCGACCGGTTGGTGGCCGAAGGTTTAAAGAATGATGAAAAGATTTATCAAAAAGCCAGAAAAGAAGTTGGAGCACTGATACAGGCCATCACTTATGAAGAATTTTTACCAGCACTCGGCGTTACTCTGAGTGAATATGGTGGATATAATTATACTGCCCGGCCTGATATTGCTAACACTTTCGCTACTGCAAGCTACATGATCGGACACACGATGGTTGCCGATGAGCTTGCTTTGCGAACCAATGATTGCAAAGAAGCAGGGCCAGGATCACTTGAATTACTGGACGTATTCTTTAATCCGGACTTGATGACAAGTTACGGACCCGACGTTTTCTTGAAAGGGCTTTCAACTCATAAACAATACGAAACAGATACAAAAATCAATAGTATCCTTAGAAATTTCCTTTTTGGGAATCCAACTGATCCGATCAAATTCGGATTAGACTTAGCTGCTCTTAATATACAAAGAGGAAGAGACCACGGACTGCCTGATTATAATACAGTTAGAAAATTCTATACCGGTTTTGGAATCACAAGTTTCTCTCAGATTACCATCGACCCTGTGAAAGCTGCAGCTTTAGAAGCCATTTATGGAAATGTAAATAATATTGATCTGTGGGTAGGTTAACTTTCTGAAGACAGAATAAGTGGTAAATCAGTCGGAAAAACAATGCATGCCATGTTAAAGTCTCAATTTGAAAAACTTAGAGATGGTGATTATTACTATTACATCACAGACCTGGGAATGCCGGCTCAAATAAGATTTAAAATCAAAGCAACAAAATTATCTTATGTTATCAAAAGAAATACACTTTTGACAAGTCTTCAGGCTAATTTATTTTTTATTGCCCCTTGTCCGGGTGAAAACGGAGAAGGTCTGATAGCCAATGTTTCAAATTTCGAGGGGATTACCTACCAAAATACGACAAATGCGGCAGGTAAAAATTCTTCATTTTGTGATTCAACTGGAAAAGAGTTGACTTTTTTCCCAAATCCTGTATCAAACATTCTCACTATTAATTTAGAAAATCTAAATGAGCCCAGTGTCATTTCAATCTATTCACAAAATGGAATTCTACTCAAACAATTATTGGCGGATAAAGGCATGGATGTCATTCAATTGGATGTTCAAGATTTACAAACCGGTTTTTATATTTTGAACATAAAAAATGAGAAAAGAAATATATAATACAAGCTGAATAAAAAATAGAAATCCTAAATTACTTTTAAACCATTTGTAAATTTATATGTCCAAGAGGAATATCGCAATGCTTGTCCTTTTGTTGTATTATTTATTCTTCAAATTAACTTTTTTGATGAAAAACCTTAGCCTGATTATTTTAATATTTTTTGCAGTAGATCTTTTAGCCCATGATATTAACTATTCAAAAATAATTTTAAAACAATGGAACCTGGATACGGAAAAGAAAACCATTTCAGGAAGTTTTACAATGTTTAAGAATGGCGAAGTTTACATAGAAGATGTAAACAGCAAAATACTGCATTTTCCGCTTTCACATTTCTCAAAGGCTGACCAGGATTTTGTATTACAAAAGTACAACCAGATCAGGGAATTGAACAACAATCATGTTGCTGCACAATCAGGAACCGGGATAAACGGAAGATATTTAAATTTTGCTTTCTTTTTTTCCATATTAATATTAATTATAGTTGGTTTTTATTTATTTAGTATTTCACGGAAAAAGGAATTTAAATATTTATTGCCTGTATTTTTGGTTGGAATATTTACAATTTTTTCAGCTTTTACTTCAAAAATACATGGGGCATTAGGCACGATTACGGATCCTTTATTTGTTGATGCTGCCTTTGCCCCCTTCAAACCTGATGTGTATACCCACTGGGATGATAACTATTTTTATGTTGAATCCATTGGCATTCCTGATCATGATATGATGAAAGGTATCACCGCCTGGCAACAACAGGTACCCATTCCACAATGTTATGTTGGTAATAACCCATGGAGTATTCCATTAAATCCTGAGATCGCTGCTACGCCCGTTCCGGTTAATCCTCAACATTTTTTAAAAGGTGCCGTTGCCATTGCGGTCAATGGCATTGCTATATTTAATCCTTACACCAACACAGGAGTTGATGCTTTGCTGGACGGTCAACTTGATAACTGGGGAGGACATTGTGGCAGAGCAGATGACTATCATTATCATATAGCTCCTATGATTCTGTACAATAAAATCAAACCAAATAATCCGGTTGCATTTGCTTTGGATGGATTTGCAGTATATGGCAACCTTGAACCGGACAGCACAGCCATGCTGCCACTAGATGTATATCATGGTCATTATGGGTTGGATGGCGTTTATCATTATCATGCAACTCCAACAGCCCCTTATATGATTGGAAATATGGTTGGTAAAGTTACTGAAGATGCGGATCTTCAGATTATACCACAAGCCAAATCAAATCCAATCAGACCAGCCCAAACTCCGCTAAAAGGAGCAACGATTACAAACTGTCAACCAAAAATAACGAAGGATGGATACATTCTTGATTATACAAAAGATGGCGCAAATTATTCAGTGGACTACGGTTGGACTCAGGCAGGAGTTTATAATTTTAAATTTATTTCTCCAACAGGTACGACTACTGCCTCCTACAATGGATTTAAACCTTGCAAAGTAACTGCCACCTCCACAGATGAAATTTTACTAGGCGAAAATGATATTCAATTGTACCCGAATCCTGCTAATGGTGAATTTTCCTTGTTGCTGAGTCCTGAAATTTCAGAAATGGATATAAGGGGAGTTGAAATTTACAACATCGCAGGTGAGTTGATTTACAATTCAAACTCTTATGAAAGAAACTTGAAGATATCCGGGCTTTCAAAAGGAATGTTTCTGGTAAAAATACGGTTTGAAAAAGCGCAGATCACCAAAAAACTCCTGGTTCAATAATTTAATAATGCAGCTTAACTCTTTGAAAATATGGATATGAGATTAAATACCTTAAAACCTTGAACAAAAAACAATGATTCATAAAAAGAATTTCAGTGCAGGTCTTGTATGCCTGATCCTGTTTTTTCCCTTTCATCTTTTGGCACAATATACAGGAACAGGTTCAGTTTCGCAGGGGTTGGCAACGACTACTATTGCCAATCTGTATAACTGTCAAAATGGAAGAATAGCAAGCGTCGGGACAATTAAAGCCAAGGACAATACAGTCTGGACCATGCCTGCTGAAGTTAATTTCAATAACTCAGTCTTTCCATTTGCATCTGATCTAAACAATCCCTGCACTGGAGCAAATTATCCCAATGCAGCGGCTGCTCTTGCTGCCCTTGACGGATCCGACATTATAACCATAGACACTTCCGGAGAAGTGTTCACAGCATTTGTATTTGCTGATAATTATTTTGAAATGTATATCAACGGCGTTGCCGTCGGAAAGGATGATGTACCCTACACTCAGTTTAATTCAAATATTGTGAGGTTTAAGGTCAAGAAACCTTTTACTATTGCCATACTTTTGGTTGATTGGGAGGAGCATCTTGGTCTTGGATCTGAAAATAGTGGCGGATTCCAGTATCATGATGGTGATGGGGGGTTGGTTGCAGTATTTAAAAATTCAAAAAATGAAATCATTGCTACAACCGGCAATGAATGGAAAGCACAAACCTTTTACACCTCCCCTGTCACAGATCTTACCTGCCCTACTGAGATGGGTACAAAACGCTTGTCGAAAAATTGCAGTACAGAGGATTCTAACAATGGATTAAGCTATTATGCCTTGCATTGGGAAAAACCTTATAACTGGATGGAAGCATCCTTCGATGATTCATCATGGCCGGCTGCAGATACCTATACCAATGCCACAGTCGGTGTCAACAACAAACCTGCTTACACCAATTTTACCGACATTTTCGATGCTCCGGATGATGATGCCGAATTTATCTGGAGTTCAAATCTCATTTTAGACAATGAGGTAGTGGTCAGATACAAGGTAAGCCCAACTACTTCAATACAAGAGCCGGAAAAGAGCCAATCTAAGATGATTCTGTTTCCGAATCCTGCAAGGAGTTCATTTATCCTGAATTTTAATGATGATCATCTCATAGAAACGATAAAAAAAATCAGGATACTTGATCTTAAAGGTACCTGCGTTTTTGAAACCAGTCAATTTACTGTGCCGGTATTTTTCGGATTCCTGCCCACAGGTATCTATTTCTTAAAAATTGAATTTGAAGATCACATTGAATTTGAAAAACTGATTATTGAGTAACCCTAAAACTCCGGAATAGCACATGAAGATCTTTATTTTTCTCACCTTAAGCTATTTTATTCAAAATGTTTCAGCACAACCCGTTGTCAAGTCGATGCTGAGGTTGCCTGATACTGGGGTAAATAAAAGTTACACCGATACTTTTGGTGAAGATGCTGATTTTACGATCAATCAGCCATATTTCATAAATAATGGAAATGGCACAGTCACAGATTCAGTAACCGGGCTCATTTGGCAGCAAACCGATGGAGGCGAAATGACAATTGAAAATGCGATCATATATTGCAACAATCTTATCTTAGCTGGTTATTCTGATTGGAGATTGCCAAGTGCCCAAGAGGCCTTTAGTATACTCAATCACCAATATACTAATCCTGCGATGGATGAAAATGTGTTTACAACAACACTTGCACAATATTGGTGGACCAGCGAGAGTCAAGTAAATGACAGTAATAAAATATGGGCTACTAATTCGGGTGGCGGAATTGGAAATCACCCAAAAACAGAAACGCTCAGTGCCGGTGGACCAAAAAGATTTCATGTGAGAGCAGTAAGAGACAAAACTACTCCGCCTGTGATTCCCAATCATTTTACAGATAATGAAAATGGCACCATTACAGACAATCTAACCAAGCTTATTTGGCAAAAAGTTCCCAACGCTGACACACTTTCTTGGGAGCAAGCGCTAAGTTACGCTGACACACTTTCATTGGCAGGAATGAGCGATTGGCGTTTACCGAACATTAAGGAATTACAATCAATTAATGATGAAAATTTGATCAATCCTTCTTTAAATCCAAATTTCTTTGATGTTGGAAATTCAAAAAAATATTGGTCTTCTACAACTTTGCCCAATCAAACCACAAAAGCTTGGTATTTAAATACACAGTATGGAATTACGACTTATGATACAAAGACTGTTAAACATAGTGTAATTTGCGTAAACGGAAATCAAATATCAACTGGTCTAAACGGATATTTGTCTGAAAACTATACAGTATTTCCGAATCCATTCACATCAAGAATAAATTTAAAATACAAGACTGGAAATGAAAAATTCGAACTCATCAATTGTTTGGGTGTAATTATTTATTCTGGTAAGAATATTGAACAACAAGATTTCACTTCCTTGCCAAATGGTTTTTATCTTTTAAAAGTTATTGATAAATCAGCTTCTCTTATCAAGCTTTTAAAAAAATAGATTTCTCTATGCAACTTTTAGAAATTGTACCACAATATTTATTTTTAGGATTCAAGCATGTAATTCCATTGGGTTTTGACCATATCCTTTTCATACTAAGTATATTCTTTCTGAATTCTAATATAAAATCAGTTATTATTCAATGCTCCATTTTTACACTCGCTCACAGTTTGACATTGGGCTTAACAGCAGCGGGTTATTTAATTGCAGATACAAGAATTATTGAGTCCCTCATTGCATTATCCATTTTATTTACTTCTATCGAAAACATTGTTCATAGCAAAATAAACCCTTATCGTTTATTGATTATTTTCATTTTCGGATTGGTACACGGTATGGGCTTTGCGAGTGCATTGAAAGAAATAGGAATTCCCCCAAACAATTTTTTTAGTGCATTGCTTTTCTTCAACCTTGGCGTTGAGTTTGGACAAATTAGCATCATATTTTTGGCCTATATTTTAGTAAGCAAATGGTTTAGCACAAAACCATATTATAAGGAGAAAATTGTATTACCAATATCGAGCGTTATTGCTTGCATTGCCGTCTACTGGACCATTGAAAGATTATTCTTAGTTGGTCAATAGTCTTTCAGTACAAAGTTTACAGACAATGACGGGAACGTTTATTTCAAATATTATTTTCAACTCTGCTGCCTTGCGGGTTTAAATAAATCTTTTATAAAAGTTATGATCACAGAAATCAAATTATGAGTACAAACGATTATCCTAGATTTTTCCAAATGTGGTTTGCGTATAATGGTCTTCATTTAGAAAGTTAATTTTTAATTCGGTAATGCTCCTACCAACATAGATCAAGTTGGTTGATGTGAAGCAATTCTTTTCACCACTGCAAAAACCCCCTTCAGTTAAGCCATTACATTTCAATGCACCCTTGCTCAATATCAAGCTCCAAAGCCTCTTCCCAAGGCATCATGGCATTGAAAAGCCTGATTTTGGAATAGTTTTGTATATCTGAGGCTTTAATATTTCGCTTTTTGACAAGTTTTGACTGGAGCAAGAACTGACGCTGAATGCCATTTAATAGTGGTTTTGTGGGTGTGTACCAGTCAGATCCATTATAAAATGCTACATTACAATAGCTTGTGTCGGTTACCATACCATTTTGCAAAATAAGCACATCTGACTCCGGATCAAGATCTTGCATCAATCCATTTATCTGTGATCTGTCAGCATACTTTACAGAATATGAAATATGGTCACCGTGACGTAATACTAAAGAATTAATTTTGCGTTTGGTGTATGGTTCAAAATTAATTGAAAATCCATTTTCATCATACAATAGTCTTGCCTTTACTACAGTAGCTTTGGTTGTATCAAAGGCTGTAAACAGATCTAAAAACGCTGTTTCATTAAGTGGCAGTTTTGATTTACCTAAAGCGCGCTCCATTCTTTTAAAATGAATATCCGGATGTTGTACAACACCATTGAATATCCGAATTGATTCAAGTAAACGGTACATATACTTTTTTTATCATCTCGTTGTACTCTGACAAAGGATCACTTTGAAATGTAATTCCACCACCACTTTTGAAGTAGAGTTCAGACCCTTTTTTTTCAATAAAACGAATCAAGACCGCGCTGTCAAGATTTTTACCATCAAAAATTCCGCAAATCCCAGTATAAAATCCTCGTTTATGTGATTCTGCTGCTCCAATTATCTCTAAGGTTTTTTCCTTTGGTGCTCCTGAAATGGATCCGGCCGGCAGCAGTTTAAAGATGATATCACCCAGAATTTTATAAAAATCATCCGGCAGTGTGCCCTCTATTTCTGAACTGACTTGAAGTATATCACCATAGTTTGTTGTTAACCGATCGATGAACCGAAATTTGTTTACTCTAACCTTTTTTGAAACCATACTCAGGTCATTTCTGATTAAATCGACTATGGTATAATGTTCAGCCATTTCCTTTTCATCGCTAAGAATCACCATTTCTGCATCTTTAAGATTAGCATCTATTGTGCCCTTCATCGGATATGAGAAAATCTTATTCCCTATTATTTTGATAAAGGTTTCAGGTGAAAAACTCACAAAAAAATCTTTGAGGTAAATTCGGTATTTGGATTTCGACAGATCAAATATTTCTTTTAGGCTTAAGTTTGTTTTGATTGGTGTCTCAAAGGTTAAATTCAATAAAAAACTGTTACCGAATAAAATCTCTGCCATAACTTGCTCATGAGCCCTCGAAAATTCATCAAAATGAACCGGAAATTTCTCGAATTCAATTTTACTCTTCTTTTGGGTTAACGGCAAAGAATTGCTCGCATTGGGAAAATCATAGTGTATTAGTTCGTTTTCAAGCTTGTCGAGTGATTGCACAATAGAATGTTGTTTGTCAAAATCTATAACAAACAAAAATGGAACGCCTGCACCTGCAAGGGAATTCATTTTGGCCCTGGCAACAGATTCACTCATGTATAAATCCTCGAACATGGTTCTAATATCCAAGTATCGAAAGCATTGATTCTGCATTTTGCTCCGGAAACAAAATGTGATCTGACAAATTACCGTTTTCGTCCATGTCAACAATAACATGCTTAGGTGAAGGAATTAAACAATGTTTGATTCCTCCATAACCACTCAATGCATCCTGATATGCTCCTGTATGAAAAAAACCAATATACAGCGGTTCTTTGCTGTCATCATCGTTGATTGGAAGGTAAACCTGGTTTTCATGCACTTCTGCATTATAGTAATCCGAATTATCGCAACTCAGTCCTCCAATATTCACTCTTCTGAATCCATTATTCCATTTATTGATGGGCAACAAAATAAATCGCTCTCCGATTCCCCAGCTATCCGGAATGGTGTTCATGAGGCTATTATCAACCATATACCAGATTTCTGCATCATTTTGTTGTTTAGAATTAAGAATAGACATGATCACTGCACCACTTTCGCCTACCGTATATTTTCCAAATTCTGTATAAATATCCGGTTCTTCAATGCCATATTCACCGCATGATTCCTTAATTAAATTTACGATTTCGTTGATCATGTATTGGTAGTCATACTCAAAACCCAGAGTATTTGGTATAGGCATACCACCACCGATATTGAGTGCAGTAAGTGTTGGGCATACCTTTTTAAGTTCGCAATAGAGTGCAATTCCCTTTTTTAGTTCTCCCCAATAATAGATTGAATCTTTAATTCCCGTATCCACAAAAAAATGAAGCATCTTGAGTTTTGCTCGTTTATTTTGTGACAATACATTTCTATAAAACGGAAGTACTTCGGAGTTGCGGATACCCAATCTACTGGTATAGAATTCAAAATTTGGTTCTTCCTCCGTTGCCACTCTTATCCCTACATTAAATTCATCGGCATCTACAAATTGATCATAAAAGAATATTTCGTTTTTATTGTCCAGTACCGGAATGATGTTTTTGAAGCCTTTATTGATCAAGTCGCTGATTTTCCAGGTATATTCTTCTGTTTTAAAACCATTGTTGATGATGATGGTCTTTTCATCTACCTTTCCTTTGTTGTAAAGTTTCCAGATAAGATCGATGTCAAAAGACGATGATGTTTCGAGATGTGCACCATGCGCAAGGACTTCATCTAAAACATGGCTAAAGTGGCAACTTTTGGTGCAATAGCAGTAATAGTATTTACCATTATAGTCCGAATTTCGGATGGCTTTCTTGAAATATTTTCTGGCTTTTTCTACTTGTTGTCCAATTTTTGGAACATAAGTTAGCTTTAGAGGAGTACCGTATTTCCTAACAAGTTCTATCAGATTGATATTGTTAAACCGAAGATATCCATCAACCATTTCAAAACTTTCTTGTGGAAAATCAAATGTTTGATGAATTAGGTCTGTATATCTGTTGATCATTGAATTTCGATTTAGAGTTGTAAAATTAAAGGATACTTTGATTAGTTTTTGATATGTTTAAACAATTCTGTTACTTTTTGATAATTGCTCGTCAGAATAAATATTTATATAACAAATTAATGTTATATATTTGCATGGTCTAACAGTATAATATTTTTAATAAGCATGTTTTTTTTATTCCAAAGCAATTTATATTCCCTTTTTACTAATTTTTTAGTTTTTAATTTTAATTAAGCAAAAACCTTTACTCATGAATCTAATTGATTTATTAAAAGACCAAATGGGATCTGCAGCAATGAACAAAGCAGCAGAATACCTTGGCGAATCTTCTTCAGATACTCAAGCTGCACTGGGCTCAATCATGCCCGCTGTAGTTGGTGGGGTTATCAACCATGCATCCACAACAGATGGAGTGAAAGGATTAATGGATTTATTCTCTAAAGGTGAAAATTACTCCGATTTAATAGGCAATATTGGTAATATGGTCGAAAATTCAACCGGATTTGAAAAAATCCTTTCAATGGGAGCCCCAATAGTAAAAATGCTATTCGGCAATCACCATGAAGGAGTTCTTGACTTTATAACAGGGCAAACAGGCATTAAAAAAAGTTCTGCTTCAGATTTAATGAATTTGGTGGCTCCTATGGCAATGGGCCTAATCTCGAAGAAAGTAAAGACTGAAGGTCTGGGTATTTCAGGTCTTGCAAATTACTTAATGGGCCAGGCAGGATCCATTACAAGTGAACTTCCTGCAGGATTTGCCTACCAACTGGGATTTTCAAAATTGGGTGATTTTCTTGGTGATACACACCCAAGTTCAAGTACAAAAATGAGTAAAACAGGCGGTAGTACTGGTGATTTTTTCCCTTGGTTTCTTGGATTGGTGGCATTATTGGCTGCATTGTATTTTTTACGTACATGCCATAAAGAAAAAGAACCGGAATCAGTTGAAACTACAATAGACTCAACAACATTTAACAAAAGCGCAGCAATTGATACAGCAAAAGCTACAGTTACTGGTTTTGTAAAAAAACTTACAAGTGGTTTCGAACTTGCGAATGCCTCTGCTGATGGTATTGAAAGCCAGTTGATAGAGTTCATTGAAGACCAAACAAAAGCAGTGGATAAAACTACTTGGTTTAATTTCGACCACCTACTTTTTGAGACAGGCAAATCAACTTTAATGCCAGAATCGGATGTGCAGCTAAAAAACATTGCTGAAATAATGAAAGCTTATCCAAATGTAAAGATCAAAATCGGCGGATATACAGACAGTGATGGCGATGATAAAGCGAACATGAAATTATCATCAGAAAGAGCATCAAATGTAATGACAGCATTGTCAAATCTGGGTGTGCCAAAAAATCGCATGGAAGCAGAGGGTTATGGAGAACAACACCCTGTATGTCGTGCTAACGACACTCCTGAATGTAAACAGCAAAACAGAAGAATCGCAGTAAGGGTTACGGCCAAGTAATAATAAATACTCAAGTGTTTTAGGAAGGCAGAAGATGATTCTTTTGCCTTTTTTTTATGCTTTGGGTAATCACTTTTTTGGGTAGCTTTGTAAAAAGAACCAATTGTGTCCAGGAAAAAAAGAAAAAAAATAGGGCTATCTCCGGGAAGCATCATTTATACCGGTAAATTTCAGACACCCAACCCAACCCTCAGAATTACCAAATACAATCAAGACCACTTAAATGAAGTCAGCCTTGATGACTTTAGTAATGACGCAATCAAACCATTAACAAACGGCAAAATCTGGATAGACATTCAAGGACTTGACCATGTAGACATTATTTCTCAAATTGGTGAAAAATATAATCTGCACCCAATATTAATTGAAAATGTGGTTGATGTTGAACAAAGACCCAAATTTGAAGAATTTGAAAACTGTCTGTTGATTATTTTTGATACACTTAGGTTTAATGAATCAAGCCATACCATCCAAAATTATCAGAATGCTGTGGTTTTTGGTGATGACTATTTAATCAGTTTTCAGGAAGGACATGAAGATTCATTTGGCTCAGTGAGGGAGAGAATGCAAAAAGTCATAGGCAGAATAAGATCAAAAGGACCTGACTATCTTGCTTATGCCATTGTTGACACTCAAGTTGATTCCTACTACCTGGTAATGGATAAAATAGAAGAAGAAATTGAACTTTTAGAAAGTAACCTGGAATTGAGCAATGAGAAAGACATCAGACAAAAAATTCTACACCTTAAAAAGGAATTGATAACTATACGCCGGACCATTCATCCGTTGCGGGAGGCCTTGGGTAAAATGAGCAGGTTTGAATCAAAGTTCATTGAACCTACTACCAGTATTTTTTTAAAAGATGTTTACGACCATACTGTCTATATTTTAGAATTGACAGAGACTCAAAAGGATATGTTGAGCAGCATCTACGACTTATATGTTGCCCAAATCAGCATGAGGATGAATAATGTCATGAAAGCTTTGACAATCGTATCTTCAATATTTATACCACTGAGCTTCATTGCTTCTTTATATGGTATGAATTTCGAAAATATGCCGGAACTTAAAAACCCGAATGGGTATTTTTATGTTCTTGGATTTATGCTCTTTTTATTACTTGGCATGATAGGTTATTTCAAAAAAAGAGGCTGGATGGATTAATCTCGAATCATCAGTTTACAGCTAATCTTGGTAGCTTAAACGCGAAGAAATTTTCCTCATGCATGTGAAGTTCCCACTTTCCATTTTGATACTCAAGTGCTGACAAACTGCTGTTCCAAACACCCGTATTTATAAAACTTATTTGGGCGTTCTTGATTTTGTGGTTTATTATCTTTGGTGCCTGCATCTGGCCTGTTATCACTCCGGCAAAGCCATGAGAACTGGCATAGTCAATAATCTTTTCTTCAATTCTTTGAAAATAATGGTTTAAAAAATTAAACTTTCCGGAGGAAACAGCCAATAACTTGCCAACATCATAACTCTTACCATAAAGAATACTCCGAAGAGGACTCAAAAGCCTCCCGGCTAATTTTCTTATTGGATTATTTGTGCCTGATGTGTGTTTCTCTTTGAATTTACTGGCAGAAATATGCTCATGACTGGTCAATAGAAAGTTCTTTTGGTCTATCCTAAATTCCAACCGACTTTTACAAACGAATTTCGACTTATCGAGTTGTAATAAGCTTGCAAATATTTCAGGATTGGTTTTTGATATGAAATAGAGTTGAGTACCATTTGCAACCCACTCCCTAAGTTTAGCAAAGATCCTTGAGTAAATGATATCTCCCTGTATTGTCTGCCAATATGCCTCTTCAACAATGCTACCCAATAACACGAGTTTCCCGGGGTTGATTGAATTGAGGTATTCGAGTAGCTCCTGTTTCAGACAATGATATGATCCTAAATGGAGGTCAGATATGACAACAAGATCGCGGTAATTTCGATTATGGGAGATTTTCATGTTCGGATTATTGAATTCAATTAACATTTATTATGCTGCAAATTGACCAATTTAGATTATCCAATGATAAACTGATTATTAAGGAATCATTAAAATATGATGTTCTATTAAGTAAAAAAGAGCAAAATATTTGCTAACAAAAAGAATCATCTCAAATTAAATTGTAAATTTGAAAATAATCTTAACGCTATGAATATTAAAAATTATGTCATTCGACTAGTATTCATCATCATAATGGTCATTGCTGCAGACCGATTGTTGAAAGGGTTTCACATTGAATCGTACACGGTTGCTTTTTGGGTCGCTTTGGCAATGTCTATTTTAAACACTTTTGTAAAACCGGTATTACAGTTTTTGGCTATCCCAATTACAATACTCACCTTAGGTTTTTTCTATCTTGTGGTGAATGTGATAATTGTTTATATCGCCGCTTACATGGTTACCGGATTTACCATTTCAGGATTTTTAACTCCTTTGATATTCAGTTTCATGGTTTCAGTTGCCAACAGCATTGCAAATGCTGTTTCAAGCGATAAATAATAAAAACAAACTTCTCAGGATCCGGAGTGATCAATGTTCATTTATGAATGGATTGTATTTTCTTTCGTGTCCTATTGTAGTGCTGGGTCCGTGACCTGAGTAGACCACCGTTTCATCCGGGAGGGGTAAAATCCTGTTGCGAATAGAGTTTAGGAGCGTTTCATAATTTCCTCCCGGCAAATCAGTTCGTCCGATGCTTTCATAAAACAACACATCCCCACCAATTAAAAAATTATCTTCTTGAGAATAAAAACACAAACTTGCAGGAGAATGCCCGGGAGCAAAAATCGTCAATAAATTTGAATTCCCGAATGTAATATTTGTATTGTCCTGAATAAATTGCTCAGGCATGGGTGAAGGTTCACAAGCCATTCCATACATCATGCTCACTTGGGGAGCTGCTTTGAGAACAGGCAGTTCACCTTGGTGTATTTCAGGCAATAAACCGTATGTATCGAATACCCATTTATTGCCGAAGATATGATCTAAATGGCAATGAGTATTTATTAAACGCACTGGTTTTAGACCATTTTTTTCAATAAAAACTTTGAGATGTTCCTTTTCGACTGAACTATGGCAACCGGGGTCTAAAATGATACACTCTCTGGTATCGTCATAGAGAATATACGTATTTTCTTCAAATGCATTGTATGTAAGTGAAACAACCTTGATCATGTTATATTTATTTCTATCCGCAAAGATTGAGAAAAATTGAATTCAAATCATCAATAATTAAATACAAAAGGCAGAGAATCAAAAAAATATCATTCTCTGCACCTTTTAATTTAATATTTTTAGCCCAATGAAACGCCAATAAGACTTCCAATTCCAAAAGTAATGGCTGCTGCTATTAATCCGAATACTACTTGTCTTAATCCGGAGTACCACACATTTCTGCCTGTAAACAAGGTAATTGCTGCTCCGATTCCAAATAGGCCGAATGCGCTACAGATAACACTTATGACTATGGCTTTTGTTCCGGTGGTGAGCATAAAAGGAAATACGGGTATAAATGCACCGATTGCAAAAAGAACAAAAGACGAAATCGCAGCTTCCATTGCTGAGCCTTTGAGTTCTTCCGTATTTATTCCAAGTTCTTCTGAAACAAGGATTTTGTGAGCATGATCCTTATCTTTCATGATTTCAAGTGCCATTTCATGCGCTTTGTTCTCATCGATTCCTTTTGCCATATAAATCAATGCCAGTTCTTTAATTTCTCCTTCCGGATTTAGCTCTATTTCCTCCATTTCGAGCTGCATCTGATTTTCATATAATTCCTGTGAGCTTTTGACTGAAATCCACTCACCAAGTGCCATAGACAGTGCACCGGCAAGCAATCCTGCCACCCCTGATAGCAAAACACCTTGACCTTCAGTTGCTCCTGCGACTCCCATGATAAGGCTAAAATTAGAGACCAAACCATCATTACCTCCTAAAACAGCGGCCCTTATTGCGTTGCCACCAACAGATCTGTGGCGTTTTTCGAAACGTGACAACTGAGCACCGGTAACCATTTTTTCTTTTTCAAGTATTCCACGTAAAATTTTAACATGGTTCAACTCACTGCCTGTTAGCTCCTGATTATTTTTATTTCGGGTGTTAATCATAGCAGAGGAAATACTCTTTTCAGTTTCCATCAGTGCGCCAAGTACATAATCGTAGCCAAAAATACGACCGATTGAATTAAGAATTTTTGCTCTGCTGGATGGTTTCAAAATTGAATTCAGGTCAATACCAGCTTTTTTTGAAAAAACAACAGCATGGCTCATTTCTATTTCGCTCATTTGCCTAAAGACATTTGCCACAACCGGATCTTCTTCATTCTCTGCAAGTTTTTTGTAAAGGTACCAGGCGTCGATTTCGGTTTGAAGGTTAGCATTTTTCATTCTTCTTTGTTTTTTAATGTCATTAATAACTGGTAGGCACCTTTAAGTACGTAATTTTGGGCAAGTGATTCATTTCCAATTTGAACCTCAGTAAATCCATTTTCAGAATTACCGGTTTTAACTTCCATCATTTCAAACTGATTTTTTGATTTTGCAATAAATATAAAAGTTTTGCCATTATAATTCACAATAGATTCATTCGGCAGAACACTTCCTGTTCTTGTTTTTGTTTCAATCTCCGCATTCATATACATCCCGGGGATTAAGTTTTTATCGTATTTATCAAAGTGACAATGTATCAGCACACTTCTGTCGGCAGTAAAATCCTTCCCAATTAATATTATCCTACATGGATACTTTTTTAATGGATTTTGATTGGTGTAAGCCCATATCTTTTGACCTATTGCCAATTTTGCAACATCTTTTTCAAATACTGACAATGCAAGGTGAATATCCGAGGGATCAACCAATTCGCACAAAACATCGGTTGGGCTGAGGTATTTACCGATATTTACATTCACTTTAGAGACATAACCATTT
This sequence comes from Saprospiraceae bacterium, assembly GCA_016787375.1. Classification (GTDB taxonomy): domain Bacteria; phylum Bacteroidota; class Bacteroidia; order Chitinophagales; family Saprospiraceae; genus JAEUUM01. The sequence goes on along the minus strand of JAEUUM010000451.1, from coordinate 7,863 downwards.
ATTGGTGATGGAATAGTAATATATCTCGACAAATTGGTCTCAGTCAAATTCTCAGGTCTTAAACCTATTAAACGTAATTTTTCGGATAATGCTTTAACGGTTATTTTGAGAGTATTCATTTCTACTAATGCCTGCTGGTAAATTTTATCGCTACTCGATTTGCTTGAATTCAGTTCTTTTTGTCTTTCAAATTCTTTTTCCGCAAACCCCAATCTTGATTTTGCTGTCAAGTATTCCTGTTGCAACTGAATATATTGTTGATCTTCAAGTCTTGCCAAATTTTCGCCCTTTACAACATGCATTCCCGGCAACAATTTAGTTGAAATGAGGTACCCACCCAACGGAATACTCACAGAAACCATATTTTGTGGTGGAACATCAATTTTACCATTCAGCTTAATTATTTCGGCGACAGGTGCAGTTTTTGGAGCACCGATTTTGAGCTCAATATTCTTAATTTGGTTGTCTGTCAGCTCTAAAATATTAGATTCTGGGTTAGTTGTAGCTGTTTCTTTCTGATTACTTTTACCTGTACACCCCGAAAGAAATCCCAGGGTCAATACTATGATGATATTTTTCATAATGATTTTTTGATTAATGGTTAATAAATGATTCAATTTCAAGAACACTTTCGTTGAAATTCTTTACTGAGTCGATGTACTCGCTCCTGATATTGACTGCGTTATTGACCAGCATGGTCCATTCTAGGTAATTAATTTCTCCTGCCTCAAATTGCTTTTTAGCGGTAGAAAGGATGGTGTCCGCCTTCAACAAACCTACTTTTTCGAAATAATTAAGCGTTTGTAAGTTTTTGTTTAATCGCAAATTTGCCATATCATATTGAAGCTTGAAATGCGTTTTTCCTACTTCAAATTCATTTTCGGCAATCCCAACTTTTATTTTTTCTGATTCCACGATATATTTTTGAGCCCGGAAAAATATCGGAACCCCAAATCCAATTTGGAAAGACCTGAATCTTGAATTTCTTGATGTGTAAATTCTATCATTTGCACCTGTACCTAACATACTCATATCATTGTAACCCAATAAAATATCCGGCATTTGTTTAGACTTCTCGAGATCAAATTTGGCTCTGGTGATTACATTTTGTTGTTCCAGCCTTTTTAAAAATGGATGGTCTGTTAATTTTTGTTGCTCAAGTAAATCCGGTATTTGTCGTTTAAATTCAGAGGACAACACCTGAAAATCAGAATCGGAGTTTAAAAGCCACTTAAACTTTAACATAAGTGTACCATAATCAAATTGTATTTCCCGGAGTTGGGATTTAATATTGCCAATTAATAATTCGGCGGTTGTTTTCTCTAAAATATTACTCTCTCCCTTTTCGTACCTAAAGCTGGTTTTCGCCAAAAAAATCTGAAATAAACTATCTGTGCTCAACAAAATCCTCTGTTTCTCCTGCATGTAAAGCAAATCGTAATATACCATACTAACTTCTTTCTTCAATTCGAGTTCTTTAAAATGTGTATTTACAATTCCGTTTTGAAGTTCGGCATCTGCCAATTTTTTTTGAGATCTGTAGACTGCAGGAAACTTGAAACTTTGTGAAATCAAAAATCTGTTGTCATAAAATGCAGAATTCAGTTGACCGTATTCAAATCCGACATTTGTTGAAGGAATGTTGATTGCAGCATCTTTTAGTTTTTGCAAATACTCAATATTCAATTTTTCAGATTTTAATTCGCGATTATTTTTTATGGCCAGTTCTATTGCCTCTTGCAAATTAATTGGTTGTTGAGCTGCTGCTGGTTGTAACCAAAAGATTATTATAACTGCTCCGACAGTGTGTTTGAGAAGTTTTGAGCGCACACCCCTTTCAAATAAAATGTATAACACAGGCAAAACAAATAGTGTAAGAAAAGTGGCAACCATTAATCCACCAATGACAACTGTTGCCAGAGGCCTTTGAACTTCTGCACCTTCTCCTGAACTTAAAGCCATTGGAAGAAAACCAAATGAAGCAACAAAAGCAGTCATTAATACTGGTCGAAGACGTATTTTACCACCCATAATAACAATTCGCTTTAAGTCCTTTAAACCTTGTTCTTTTTGTCGGTTGAATTCGGCAATCAATACAATTCCGTTCAATACCGCTACTCCAAATAAAGCAATGAACCCAACACCAGCAGAAATACTAAAAGGCATACCCCTTGAAGCCAAAGCAAGCACTCCGCCAATTGCAGAAAGTGGAATTGCAGTATAAATAAGCAACCCATATTTAAATGACTGGAATGCAAAGTACAAAAGGATAAATATCAGCAAAAGTGAAACCGGGACGGCGATGCTTAATCTGTCTTTAGCCTGTTTTAGATTTTCAAATGCCCCACCGTATGTAATGAAATACCCTGCAGGAAGTTTCAATTGTGAATCTACTTTTTTTTGTAAGTCAGACACTGTCGTTTGGACATCCTTTTCTCTTACGTTAAATCCCACAATAATCCTTCTTTGTGCATTTTCTCTTTGTATTTGATTAACTCCATTAACAACCTCAATATTTGCGACATTTTTTAAAGGGATTTGCGTGCCACTTGGAGTAGGTATCAATAAATTTTGTACATCCATCAAATCTTTTCTTTGGCCTTGTCCGACCCTCACTACTAGATCAAATTTCCTTTCACCTTCATAAACCATTCCACTGCTTTGACCTGCAAAAGCCGTATTGAGCGCTTTATTCACTTCTGAAATATTTAAACCATATTGCGAAATTTGGCTCCTGTCATATTTTATTACAATCTGCGGAATACCGGATACCGTTTCAACATAGATATTTTGTGATCCCTCTACTTGTTTGCTTATATCACCTAATTTTTCAGCATATTTTGAGAGGGTGTCTATATTTTCGCCAAAAATTTTACAAACTACATCTTGTCTGGCTCCAGTCATTAATTCATTGAAACGCATGGCCACCGGATATTGAAACGAATAAGTTACACCGGGTATTGATTCAAGTTCTTTTGCCATTTTTTCAGAGAGAGCGTTGTAGTTATTTGCAGAAGTCCATTCATTTCGCGGTTTTAAAATTATCATCATGTCGCTTGCATCAATGGGCATTGGGTCAGTAGGGATTTCGCTGCTTCCGGTTTTTCCAACAATTTGCTCAATCTCAGGAAATTTTGAGAGAAGTATTTTTTGACTTCTCTGAACTGCATCTGTCGAGGTTGTGAGACTACTGCCCGGTAATACCCTGGTGTCAACGGCAAAATCTCCCTCCGGTAAAGTTGGTATAAATTCACCGCCCAAATTACTTAGAATGATTACGGCCACCGCAAACAAAACAAAAACTACCGATAAAACCAACTTTGGAAAATTTAAAAGTCGTTCAAGTAAGTGTTGATAGAAGTACTCAATTCGTTCCATCATTTTATCTGAAAAAGTCTTCTTGTGCGATATTTTTCTGGACAGGAACAAAGCACTAACCATCGGGATGTAAGTTAATGACAATACAAAGGCTCCAATCAAAGCAAAAGCCACAGTCTGTGCCATGGGTTTAAACATTTTGCCTTCGATACCTTGTAAAGTGAAAATAGGGAGGTAAACAATGAGTATGATAATTTGACCAAATACAGCACTGTTCATCATTTTGCCGGCAGATGTTTTTACCTGATTGTCCATTTCCTTCTGCGTAAGACTGTTAATCGGATTAAAATGTTTTGAATGGGTAAGAGTATGTAAAACCGCTTCAACTATGATAACAGCACCGTCCACAATCAATCCAAAATCAAGTGCACCAAGACTCATAAGATTGCCACTTACACCAAAAGTGTTCATCATTATGATTGCAAAGAGCATAGCCAATGGTATAACTGATGCAACTAGCAGTCCGGCTCTGAAGTTCCCAAGAAACAAAACCAAAACAAAAATCACAATCAAAGCCCCTTCAATTAAATTTCTTACGACTGTGCTGATTGAATTATTGACCATTTTGGTACGATCAAGAAACGGATCAATTATAACACCCTTTGGTAATGTTTTTTTGATTTTTTCAATTTGTTCTTTAACAGATTTTATGACACTACTGCTGTTTGCGCCTTTTAGCATCATTACCACTGCACCAGCCACCTCGCCTTCACCATTGCGTGTCATGGCGCCATATCTAGTGGCAGAACCGATTTTGACATCTGCCACATCACGAACATGAAGTGGGGAACCATCTTCCAATCGCTTGATTATGATGTTTTCAATATCCTGGATATTGCCCACCAGGCCTTCGGATCTTATGAACAAAACTGTAGGGCCTTTCTCGATGTAAGCTCCACCTGTATTTTGGTTATTTTCTTCAAGAGCCTTAAAGACTTCATGAATGGTCACATTTGTAGCCAATAATTTTGAAGGATTAACTGCAACTTCATATTGTTTTAGAAATCCACCAAAACTGGCAACATCTGCCACGCCTTTGACACCGAGCAGTTGCCTTCTTACCAACCAATCTTGAATGGTACGCAACTCTGTCACATCATATTTATTTTCATATCCTTTTTCTGCCCTTATGGAGTATTGATAGATTTCACCCAAGCCAGTGGTAATTGGTGCTATTTCAGGCGAACCAAAAGATTGCGGTATTTGTTGTCTCACAATTTGCAATCTTTCTGAAACTTGTTGACGTGCCCAATAGACATCTATACCATCTTCAAACACAATGGTAACCACTGATAAACCAAATCTTGAAAAACTTCTTATTTGTTTCAAACCCGGAATATTGCTGTTCGCTTGCTCGATTGGAAATGTTATAAATCGTTCAACATCAGGTGCACCCAAAGCAGGTGACGTTGTTATTATTTGAACCTGATTATCTGTAATATCAGGTACCGCATCTATAGGCAATCTGCCAACTTCATAGGCACCATAGCCAATTAAAGCCAATACTAATAAACCAATGATAAGTTTGTTATTTATTGAAAATCCAATAATTCTTGTAAGCATAATATTGTAAACTTTTGCCAATTAATTTTAAAATAAGCATACCGATGAGTCAAATTGAAACACAATTTGTCATCCAAAATAATAAAAAATTAATTTAGCAAAATTGGGGAGGCTGCCAAATGGAAGAGGAAAGTTTAAAATCATTTACCTTTTTTAGGTAAAACATTGGTTCTCCCTCAAAACCAAAATTATTCATGTGCAATATAGAAATATGTTCGGGTGGCAGAATAATTACCAAACCACCGTTCATACATTCTGCATGAGTTTTGAAAGGAAGTTGCATATCATCTTTATGGTCAGCATCAGGTTGTTTGTTACCTATGTAATGCATCACTAAGAAATTAACTAGTGATAAATCTTTTTCCTTGATACGATGCTCGCGTAAGTGCTCAACTAACTTGGGAAATTTCAATAACTGATAACCTTCAACCGAGGATATCAGGTAAAGCAACAGAAATAATAAGGAATAGACTCTCTTCACAAACACAAAATTAGACAATTTTAAACAAAAAAAACCATGATTATTATCAGCTGAGTATTGGTTTCAATTTCATCAAAATTATCAGGAATTTAAAATATTTAGAAAATCAGAACAAATGATTCTATTTTTTTGAGTTTGAAATATTTAACATGAAATATACCAAAACTAAAACGGCACCAATACCTGATATCAAAAAGGTTTTAGCCGCGCCAAAATTATACCATACCAATCCGGCAATGCTGCTTGAAAACATGGTCGCTATACTCTGAAAACCCGAATAGGTACCAATGGCAGTAGCAACATCCTGTTTTTCTGAAATGTTGCTGATCCAAGCCTTTGATATACCTTCAGTGGCCGCAGCATATATTCCATACATAAAAAATAGTGCCGCCATCATATAAAAATTTGTCTGAAAGCCCATACAAATGTACACGGTTGCAAATATTGCCACACCAAACATAAACATCTTTCTAAGTCCCACTCTGTCGGCTAATATGCCCAATGGAAAAGCACTCAAGGCGTAAACAAGGTTGTAAAATATATAAACAGCTATTACTTGTGTGTCGCCAAGACCGCTTTCTTTAGCTTTCAAAAGCAAAAAAACATCTGAACTATTCATCAGTGCAAAAAACAACAAACCGCCAAGCAACTTCCGATATTCAATGGAGCTTTCTCTCCAATATTTAAAAGATGAAAAAAACGTAAACTTTTGAATTTGCTTCGATTCAGGTCTTGTTTTGTCGTTAAGCAAAAACGATGCGACTATCGCTAAAAATCCAGGTAAAAAAGCAATAAAAAAAAGAAAATTATATTGGTTAGGATGAAAATATAAAAACACCAATGCAATTGCAGGCCCCAATACCGCGCCAAGAGTATCCATTGATCGATGAAATCCAAAAACCTTGCCTTTTGTTTCCGGGGTTGCTTCCTCTGATAACATTGCATCTCTGGCACCTGTCCTTACACCTTTGCCCAGTCGATCTAACGTTCGGGAAAAAAATACCCAAACAGGAAACCTGAACAAAGCCATCATTGGTTTTGAAATTGCACTTAATGCATAACCTGCCTGTACAAATGGTAATCTTTTTCCACTCGCATCTGACAATTTCCCAAAATATGCCTTGCTTAATCCGGCAGTAGCTTCAGCTATTCCTTCAAGAATACCGATAAAAAGCACCGAAAAGCCAATAGATTTTAGATATATTGGCATCACCGGATACAACATTTCACTTGCCGTATCTGTAAACAAGGATACAAGTGATAGAATCCAAATCGTTCTAGAAATATGCTTCAACTTATCAATTTACATTCAAACCTAACAAACTTTGAGTGAATTTTGAAATTGAAATGTAGCGTTCAAAGCTTTTAGTGGATTTTATATTCGAAATGTTTAATGTTAATGTTGAACCTAAAGATCTGAATAAATAAAAAAAGCCACAACCCTTTACCAGGTTGTGGCCATTCAGCTAAAACGTTTTACTAGTGTTTAACAACAAACTTCTTTGTAATCATTCCTTTGTCAGATATTAACTGAAGGATATAATATCCTGAAGTCAGTTCACTTACAGGAACGATGGTGTTATTTGAACCTTGAGTTATAGGGTTATTGATAACTTTCAGAATGCTGCCATTTGCCTGAACAATTCTGTATTGAGCATCAAAATTGTCTGTAGAATTGATCTCGATCACCAACTGTTCTGAAACAGGATTAGGGTAAAGATCAAACTGGCTGACTTCCTTGATTTCATTTGTCGAAACAGTCACATCAACTTGTTTAGTCTTTACCAATACACAGCCTCTGGCATTGGTAATTGTCAAAGTTACAGTGTATGTCCCTTTGGTTTGATAAACATAAGTAGGATTAACATCTGTTGAAACATCTGTTGAAATACCTGACACACCAAAATCCCAAGAGTAAGTTAAATTTGCTCCAACAGGTGCAGTGAATGCCACAGAATTACCGCCTGTTACAATTGTACCTGGATCTCCCGGGTCTTGAAAATATTGCAATGGAGTAGAACTATAATCAGCATTTTGAGGGTCAAATTCGCACCAGCATTTTGTCCAATTTTCAGAACCAAATGCGCCCCTGTATGCTACTGCTTCAAAAAATGCCGGCATTCCTGCAAAGCTAGAACCAGTTAATAATGGAGAACCCGCAGTTGGTAGTGGCTCAGGTTTGTCATTTGACAAAGAACTTACTTTCAAGTCTGCTAATGTTTTGTACTCGTTTTTTGATTCGAATAATGTCTTTACTGCGTTGTAGTTTGTGCTGGTTGAATCAATATTTTTAGTCATTCCGGCAACAATATTGTTGTTCAACTTCAGTGTAGCATCTGTTAAAAATGCATTTTCTGAATTTCCGCTTTCTAGTCTCAGGCCAGTCGGAAAGCCAATCAGTAAACTATTTACAACATCTGTTCTCGTGCTTCTTCTCAAGT
>JAEUUM010000425.1 GCA_016787375.1 Saprospiraceae bacterium | reverse complement strand
AATGGTTTTAAGGGTGCAAGTTTGAGGTACTTTAATGCTACAGGTTCAAAATGGCTTACTCCAATTCCTAGCGTTTCATCATTTCCTATTCTACATTTCATAAAGACGGATGTGTTAAATTCAGATTGGAGAGTTTTGGACCCGAAGCAAGGATTTTTGAATGATTTGAATGTATATCCTTATCGTTTGTGTGATTTCATCGATAGCACGATGGGTTTTATATCTCCAGCATGGCAAGATTTGAATAATAAGACTGCAATCGGAGCAATGAGATTACAAGATCTTAATAACGTAGATATTGTTTTTACAAAGGATAAAAGTAAATGGAGTCGTTGTGTGATCATTGAAACTGCTACAAAACGTTTATCTGATATTAGCCCAACGATTGGTGGTGCGAAGCAATTTGACCTTAGAAAGTCACCGTCTGTAGGTAAAAATGACGATGATGGTGATGGTAAACCGGATGTTGATGGAGATGGCAGTGGAATGGGTTGGTTCCCTGGTTATGCAGTTGATGTTGAAACGGGTCAAAGATTAAATCTTTTCTTTGGTGAAGCTTCGACCTATACAGCTGGTGCTCCTTTTGACACAGGCAATTTCACCGGTGGTGATATGATGTTTAATCCTACAGCAGAGTCTCAGATTAATGATGGTGCAAATAACTTCTACGATTTGGTATTGGGTGGACAGCATACTGTTTACGTAACGAAAACACCATATGATGGTTGTGACACACTCAGAGGTTTGCTTACTGGAAATTCATTCAAAAAGATTCAAGCAATAAGAAAGTTAACCTGGACATTTATTCCGGTGACAACACCACAGGAAAAGTTGCTTAGTTATAAAGACGGTTTGATTCCTAATGATTGTGTAATTTCATTGCGAGTAGATAATCCTTACCATGTTGCTAATCAGAAAACAACTCAACAGTACAATGGGTATCCTACTTACAAAATTACTATTAGAGATGCTAATGAAACTAAAGAGTTAACTCCACCACAGAAAACAGATGCATTAAGCAATATAAATATGGTTCCAAATCCTTATTATTCATATTCTGCTTATGAAACATCTCAATTCAATAGTACAGTAAAAATAACCAATTTGCCTAACAAATGTACTGTTACGATTTATACTTTGGATGGCAGGTTTATAAGGCAATACAAACGCGATGAAGTTCCTGGTTCTGCTTCAAATCGACCTAATGCACCTTTCCAAAATTATCAAGTAATACCTGACATCGAGTGGGATATGAAAAACGATAAAGGTATTCCAATAGGAAGTGGTGTTTATCTTGTACATGTTGAAGCTCCTGGTGTCGGAGAACGAACTTTGAAATGGTTTGGAGTTGGACGTCAATTTGATCCAAGTGGACTATAATAACTAAAAATAGGTGGAGTGTATTAACACCACGCTCCACCACAATTTATAATTTGAAGGCAGCAGTTGAAAGATTAAATTAACCATTATGAAGAAACTACTTTACACGATCCTTACAGTATTTTTGTTTTCTGCAGTTTATGCTGGTAATCCAGACAGGCAAGGTGAAGCTGGAGCAGGTCAATTATTGTTAAATCCTTGGGCACGTAGTGCTGGTTTACATACAATGACCACTGCTTGTGTCACAGGTGTAGAGGCTATGCAATTAAACATTGCGGGTCTGTCTAGAATAAACAAAACTCAAATACTATTTGGAAATACCCAATATTTAAAAGGATCTGGAATTGGTTTTAATTCAATTGGTCTTTCTCAAAAAATTGGAGAAAACTCAGCTTTTGGTATTTCTCTTATGGCTATTGATTTTGGCGATATTCCTATAACCACTACAAACCAACCGGAAGGTATTGGAGCTACCTATTCTCCTTCTTTTTTTAACTTAGGCATGGGTTACTCATATACTTTTCAAAACAAGATTTCTGTAGGTATTTTGGTTAGGGGAATTTCTGAAACTTT
>JAEUUM010000413.1 GCA_016787375.1 Saprospiraceae bacterium | reverse complement strand
GCTCAAGCCCAAACTAATGTTATTTTCAAATGGGAACAGAATGGTAAAACAGGAACGGGTTTAAGCTTTTCTACAAACAAAGGAGGATTGGTTACGCTCACAGCAATTGATACCATCAGTAAGTGTGAAGAAATAGGAACACTGTTTATCGAACAAAAAATCGAGTATCCAATTGTAAATATTTTACCTCCTGCAAAACTAACTTGTAAAAATACACAAATAACCATTGACGCATCAGGTACACAAGACGGAACCAGTATTACTTATCAATGGCTGGATTCAAATCAAAACCCAATACCAAACCAAACGAGTGATAAGCTCACTGTCTCGGCTGCAGGAACATATTATTTTAAGGTAGAGGACGTCTCTATTGGTTGTACCAATATTGATACTGTGGTTGTAATAAGTGATATTCTTTTGCCGGTCGTAGATGCAGGGACTGATCAAAATTTGGCTTGTTTTGTTTTCGAAACAAATTTAAATGGTTCATATACTACCGTGTCCTCGAATACAACAATTTTCTGGACAACAAATGCCGGTAAAATTCTCTCTGGAGAAAATACACTCAAACCAAAGGTTTCAGGGGAAGCTTGGTATGTTCTGAACGTAACAGACAATGAAAGTGGATGTTCAAATTCCGACTCCGTTTTTGTGAAACTCAATGCGGATGCTCCAATAATTGATGGTGTAACTGTTGATTCAGTAAAATGTTTTGGTGATAAAAATGGAAAGATCACAATAACCAGCACAAAAGGCGGGGTTCCACCTGTAGAATTTTTCATCAACGGTAATAAAAAGCCAAACACTAGTGGTGTTTTCAGTCCACTATTCCCAGGAGCATACACAATAGTTGCAAGGGATTCCATCGGTTGTGAGTCGTCTAAAACATTTGTTGTAGGAGAAGGAAAGATTTTAAATATTTCTCTAGACCCTAGTGTCCTTATAAAATTGGGTGATTCTACTTGGTTGGAAGCACTGGTTAATGTACCAGCAGAGCAGCTGAGTAAAATAATCTGGACACCTGGCAAAGATCTAAGTTGTGATTCTTGTTTGATAACTCAGGTTAAAACCCTCAGTACACAACAATATAAAATTACAGTACAGGACAAAAATGGTTGTACTGCACAAGATTATATTATCGTACTGATTGACAAAGAGGTAAATGTGTTTATTCCTAATGTTTTCTCACCGAATGGGGATAACACAAATGATAATTTTACACTTTTTGCCGATGACCGGGTTGTTAAAATTAATGAACTAAAGATTTTTGATCGTTGGGGAGGTATGATGTACCAAAATTCTGATTTCCTTCCAAATGATCCAAGCTTAGGCTGGAACGGATATTGTAAGGGACAAGCGGTCAATCCTGGTGTATATGTTTATTATTTTATAATTGAATTCATTGATGGTAGAAAACAATTGTATAAAGGTGATGTTACGGTGGTTAGAAACTAAGACAACTGCGTTTCTTTACTTGGTAGTTTTGACAGTACTATTCTCACAGTGTAAAAATGTAGAGTCTGGAAAATATAAAGGAATGTCGGTTTTTGTAAACGATCAAAGTTTTCAGAACATACATGATATCCCACAGGCGGTGGTTCTGGATTCTGTTGGTAAAATGACAGAATTTTACTCCACAGATGGTAGGAAGGAACATGCTTTTTTAATTGTGGCCCCAAATGCCAAGAAGACACTACTTGTTTTTCATGAATGGTGGGGCCTCAATGACAATGTTAAGTTGGCTTGTCAGCAATTTTCTCGTGAATTACCTGGCGTAAATATTTTGGCAATTGATTTATATGAAGGTAGGGTTGCATCAAATCCGGAGGACGCAGGAAAGTTCATGAAGGAAGTTACGATTGAAAAGTCTTTAAACACCATCAGGGGAGCTATAAAAGCGTTTGCAAATGATCATCAACTAGCAAGTATTGGTTGGTGCTTTGGTGGAGGTTGGTCACTACAGTCTGCAATTGAATTAGGATCAAAAATGCTTGGTTGTGTTATTTATTATGGAATGCCGGAATTGGAAGCACAAAAATTGTTGAAATTAGAAGCTCCTGTACTTGGAATATTCGGTGAAAAGGATGCCTGGATTACACCTGAACTTGTTAATAAGTTTGATGATGTAATGAAAGCCGTGAACAAGAAATTTGTTCATTATTCTTTTCCGGCGGAGCACGCATTTGCAAACCCCTCCGGCTCAAGGTACAATGAAGAGTATGCTAAAAAAGCAAACGCTTTGGCAATAGACTTTGTCAAAAAGACGTTTCAGGTTGAATAGTGTGTATTTCTAATTCTTTTTTCAGGAATTCTCCTGTGAAACTATTAATGTTTTTGGAAACAACTTCCGGAGTGCCTGAACAGATAATGTTTCCCCCTTTGTCTCCACCTTCAGGACCAATATCAA
>JAEUUM010000406.1 GCA_016787375.1 Saprospiraceae bacterium | reverse complement strand
TTGATATTTGAATTCGCTCAACACATTTACAGGTTCAAATCCAGATCCTCTCAAATCTTTTAAATGAACATACTCCATCATCCTGTCCACACGTATTTCAATTCGTACCCTAACTTTATCTCCAAGTTTTACAGGGTTAACATCCGAAACAAGCGACATCACAGGACCCGCATCGGAATTTTTTACGATGAAGTAGTTTTTGATTATTTTGAGTGGAGTTTGTTCAAAAGAATTGACCTTATCCATCTTTTCAAAATACTGCCAATATACTCCACCCCATGCAATTGATTTATTCGGATTACTTACTTCTATCTGGCTTAAATCTGAAGATATTTCAGACTTCGGGAAGTCCAACTTAAAATATCCTGAGCCTGGTTCTACATTCAATTTAGATAAGTCTAATTTCTTTTTGCCAACTTTTATTTCTGGCATTTTTGTCTCAGATACCCAATCAGAACCGGTTAAAAGCAGTGCGTAAATTGCTTCACTCGTAGCTTTGGTTGTTTTCCAATTATTGGTTTGTTTGTTTTTGAGCAACCAAATCCGCAGTTCATCCACTGATTTTTGGTCATTGGCTACTTCATCAAATACTTCAATCATAAGAGATTGCGTTTCAATTGGCATTTGATACCAGTAATAACCCCAATTTGATTTCCAATACATACCCAACTCATCATTATAAATGGCGTTCTCTTTCAACGATGCTACAATCTTTTTTGAAGTTGATGTCAAGTTGTTTCTATAAGTCACCAATGCTGCCAAACCTTGTTCATAAAGCATTTTTCCAGTCCAGTACTTTTCAGTTTGGCTCAAATAATAATCATATGCTCGTTTCAGATTGCCAGATCTAGCTTTTTTACCCATTGGATCAAAGCTTGAGGTGTACAAATAATGAAGGATTATTTCAGAAAGATGGTCATCCTCCCATTTTGCTTTCCCTTCCTTTACCAACTTTTCAAGTGCAAGAAAGTTTTCTTCAAATTTTCTATCGATAAATAATTTCCCATTCATAATTAGCCGGTTATATTGATCTGATGCAGGTAAAACTTTAAGTCTGTTAAGGTGTTCAAATCCTTCGATGATGTATTGTGTAATGTACCAATCAGACTGGTAACCGGGAAACCAGCCAAAACCACCGTCAGCCTGCTGTCTTTTCACCAACTTTTCAAATGCTGAATTGGTTTCATTTTGGATGCGGTTCATATCAAACAGCATACTTATTTTCTGCATCTGTTCCTCCTCACCCATTGCATTTTGAAGCCATGGTGTTTCTTCAAGAATGGTATTTTTAATATCATGATTTTTTGACAGATTGGATTGTAAGCCATTGTTCACTTTCCATTTATCGTAATACTCTTTAAATTTTGGATTTTTATTGGCAACATAAGCAGCCAAAACATTTGCATAAATACGGCTAAAAATTTGCTCCGAACACTCATGAGGATATTCGGCCAAATACGGCAGAGCCTTGACAGCGTACCAAACAGGATTAGAAGTAAATTCAAGTGCATATTGTACGTGCTTTAGAGTATTAGATGTATTCTCTTTGAGAGATTTGAGAGTAAATGTTTTTGATTGTCCTGCTTTGACTGGCAGTGGTAGGGTCTCCGTTACCAATATTTTATCTGTTAGTACAGGTAAGACACTTCCCTCTCCATCTGAGATGCTTTCAGACCTGGCAATTACTTTATATTCCAGTGGACTTGACCAATCTAACGGCACCGACACTTTCCATTCTGTGGCAACATTTTGTTTGGATCCCACGTTAAAATTATTTTCTGCTACTGTACAAAATAATTTTGTTACATCTTGCCCACTAATTGCATCCAATAGCTGAATACTACTGACACCTTCTATTGTACCTTCACTCAAGTTTGATATTCTGGCACTCAATATGACTTCGTCTCCTTGTCTCAGAAATCTTGGCATATTGGGCTGAATCATGAGGTCTTTTTGAGTAACGATCATTTTACTGTCGAAAATGTAAGCGAGTTCTTTGGTATGTGCAAAAAGTAACAATTTCCACTTAGTTAGAGCTTCATTCATTTTAAAATCAAGGATGTAGTTGCCATCAGAGTCAGTAATAACTGCAGGAAAAAAGAAGACTGTTTCTTTCAAGTTTTGTCTTAGTGTAAACTCTGGCTTAGCCTTATGTAGATCTCCTGTAGGAGGGGAAACGCCGGCAGATAATGATGCTTGATCATCCAATTTTTCATTTGCACGGTTATTTCTTGCACCTTTCATTTTAATGGCA
>JAEUUM010000400.1 GCA_016787375.1 Saprospiraceae bacterium | reverse complement strand
AGCCATATAATTGATTCAATATCAAGGTGATTGGTAGGCTCATCTAAAAGTAAAAAATCATGTTGCTGAACCAAAAGTTTAGCCATTTGCACCCTCATTTGCCACCCACCACTAAAAGTGTTTAAAGGTCGATCCAATTCTTCTTGTTTAAAACCAAGGCCTTTAAGTATTTTTTCAACCTCAGCATCAGCTTGATCAGCACCAAATAAATGTAATTTTTCATTAAGGTGAGTCCATTCTTCAATCCACTCACTATATTCATCTGTTTCTACCAAATCAATTCTGGTCTCAATCAACTTTTGTAATTCGTCATATCGCTTTTCAAGACTGGTTATTTCACCCAAACTCTCGGCTACAGCTTGCTTTACCGTTAAATCACCTGCTTCCGGCAGATCTTGCGTTAAAAAACCTAATTTTGCTTGATTAGGCATTTGAACCTGACCGTATGTAGGAGATTGTATTCCGGCAATAATTTTTAACAGAGTAGATTTACCGGCTCCATTTCGACCAACGAGCCCTATTTTGTCTTTATAACCAGCTTGAAAACTGACCTCATTAAGAATTTTTCTTTCTCCAATGATGAGTGAAATATTTGAAACTTGTAGCATAATTATTTAAATAAACCGCAAAGAAAAACCAATTAAACGGGAATGACAAATATTAATGTTGATTCGTGATTGGTATGACTACATGGCGGCAGAAAGTGAAACCTCCATAATACAGCACTTAAACGAATATTAAAGATAAAATGTTCTATACTTTCTCAAGTGTAAATCCGAAAGTAGACCCGATACCAACAGTGCTTCTGACGTTGATTGTTTGATGATGCGCCTCAATAATGTGTTTAACGATTGATAATCCCAGTCCTGAGCCCCCTTCTTCCCTGCTGCGTCCTTTATCTACCCTATAAAATCTATCAAATAGATGTTTAATATGTTCTTCAGGAATTCCAATGCCGGTATCTGTGATTTCAACCAAGATTTTTGTTTCCATGTCATAGATGCCAATACTGGTTTTTCCAGTCTTTTGTCCGTATTTAATCGAATTCTGTATAAAATTATTCAAAACCATCCTAATGTTTTCACGATCAGCTTTAACCAAATATGAATGGTCAGAACCCGGCTTAAATGCAACAATTATGCTTTTTTTAATGGCAAGCATTTCATTGTCTTTGATAACCTCTTTTATCAATTCTTTAATATCGAAGATTTCGATATCCAGCACTGCCTGCCCTGATTCAAGCTTTGAAATCACCTCAAGATCGCTGACAATGGTCTCGAGCCTGTCCACATTTGAAGCAGCTCTTTTGAGGTATTCAATTTTCTTTTCATCATCATTGATGGCTCCGTCCAAAAGAGTATAAATATAGCCTTGTATGTTGAATATTGGAGTCATTAACTCATGAGAAACATTCCCCATATAATTTCTTCGGTATTCTTCTAACTCTTTGAGCGTTTCAATTTCCTGATTGTTTTTTTCAGCCCAATTAACAACCATCTTTTCTACCTCTTCAAGATTATCAGAATAAACATTGTCTGCATTTACTTTTTCTAACGAGGAAAGTTTTTGCTTTGAAATGCTTTTATATATTAATTTTATGCGACGCCTTACAAATTGTTTTACTATATAATAGGCAGATAAATAAACTATTAAAAATAATACACTAAAATTTATGATGTAATGCTCAAAAGAATAGAATGTAGATGTCCAAAAGTTGTATAAAAACTGAAACACAACAAAAAATAAGGCTGCAGTTGTAGCAGTTATGCTTGAAACAAAATACGGAGATGGGTTTTTAAACATTAAAACTCCATTTTATAGCCTATACCTTTTACAGTTTTTACAATATCGTCACCCAATTTTTCTCTTAATTTACGAATGTGGACATCAATTGTTCTATTACCAACAATAACATCATTACCCCAAATTTTGTGAAAAATTTCTTCCCTTTTAAATACTTTACCCGGTTTAGTAGCAAGTAACCAGATTATCTCAAATTCCTTTTTGGGGAGTTCAATTTTTTTGCCATTCAGATGAATATTTACTTCAGTTTTGTTGATTGTTAGTCCATCGAGTTGTATGATTTGTTGTTCATCATCATCTTCCTTTCTGAACTTTCTCCTTAAAAGAGCTGAAATTCTTGTCATAAAGACCCTTGGTCTGATAGGTTTATTTACAAAATCATCACCTCCTGCTTCAAGAGCAGCAATTTGTGTAAAATCCTCCTCACGGGCTGTTAAGAAGATGATGATTGTGTTTGCAAAATCTGGATTACTTCGGATTTGTTTACAAACTTCAATACCATCCATTTTAGGCATCATGATATCGAGAATAATCAAATCAGGCTTTTCCTTGTGGGCTACTTCAATTCCTTTTAGACCATTATTAGCTGAAAATACCTGATATGACTCCTTTTTAAGATTGTAACTCAAAAACTCGATTATATCAGGTTCATCGTCTACAATAAGTATTTTTATTCTGTCATTTGTCATAGGCCATTTAAATGTTCTGAGCAAATGTACAATAAGCGCGGTCCTTTAGATTTGTTTTCAAAGTTAAGTTATTGTAAATTTATTTTGAAGCCTTTTCATCTAAATCTTTCAAAACTTCATCGTACATAGGCTCAAGG
>JAEUUM010000377.1 GCA_016787375.1 Saprospiraceae bacterium | reverse complement strand
AACGTATTGAGCAAAGAAGAAATCAAACGCATTCTTGAAGCTCCATCGAACATGAAGCACCGTGCCATGTTGGTATTGGTTTATTCGTGCGGATTGCGCAGGAGTGAATTGCTGAATCTGCAAAAACAGGATATTGATTCGAACCGCATGCTGGTGATTGTGCGCAAAGGAAAAGGTGCCAAAGACCGCATAGTTCCCTTATCGCCCAGGGTTCTGGAATTGCTGCGCGAGTATTATAAAATGTTTCGTCCGAAAAAGTGGTTGTTTGAAGGTCAGTACGGCGGTCAGTACAGCGAAAAAAGCCTCGCCTCCGTGCTTAAACTTGCCGTTGAAA
Source organism: Saprospiraceae bacterium (assembly GCA_016787375.1). GTDB lineage: Bacteria > Bacteroidota > Bacteroidia > Chitinophagales > Saprospiraceae > JAEUUM01. The sequence goes on along the minus strand of JAEUUM010000377.1, from coordinate 1,293 downwards.
AAGCAGGTATTTCTAAACCCGTAAGCTTGCATTGGTTACGCCACAGTTTTGCCACCCACCTCCTTGAGAAAGGCACCGACCTGCGCTACATCCAGGAAATGCTCGGTCACAACAGCAGCAAAACCACCGAAATATATACCCATGTCAGCACCAAATCCCTTCAGAAGATCCAAAGTCCCTTCGATGATTTGTAAAAGCGGCCATCATCCATTAACTTCGTTAAAACCCATAAAAACCATCCCTAACGCAGGCTTTTAGCTCCCTATGCCTGACATAGACAGACATACAAGGGAGTTAGCGGTCAGGCTAAGACGACACTCTGCTAAGACAATGAAAAAACACAGAAAATTATGAAGTTAAAAATATTTTACTCTTGGCAATCTGCCGACACAAAACACAACAAAAACTTCATTTCGGCATGCATCAAAGACGCAGTAAAGAAAATTAAACAAATTCCCAACTTCAAAAAAATTGAGATTGAAATTACAGATGCCATACGTGACGAAGTTGGACAAGTAGCCGTAGCAGACACAATCATTCAGAAAGTAATACCAAACTGTGACATATTCATAGCTGATTTAACAGGACATAAGATTAACAAATTTATTCGTTGGTTATTCAAAACAAAAACAGCTCCAAACCCTAACGTTATGGCAGAATATGGAGTTGCATTAAATTCATTGGGTAAACAAAGAATTATTAGCGTCATTAATACTAGTTACAATGGTTCACCAAAAGATGAAGCTAATTCAGAAATAATTCCTTTTGATTTGCGGCATGATAGATTTCCAACGGAATACAATTATTCGAGGCAAAATGAAGCTCAAAAGGCAGAAATCAAAAAAAAGTTAGTGGACGATTTGGTAAACGTATTAAAACCAACAATCCAAAATGTATTAGAAACGCAAAAAAGCAAATATCGTCCTTTTGTTGCTTGGAATGAGTGGAATGAATTGATTAATAATCCTCAATCTGATAAGTTTATCACAAATCAAAAAATTCAAGAAGTCCAAAATTCTATTTTAACTGAAAGCAAAACAACCACCGTTATTAGATTATTAGGATTATCCGGGTTAGGAAAAACAAGAATCTTATTAGAAACGTTTAGACCAAAAGAAAATGATAATGATTCTTTGATTACTACGAATCGCATTTTGTATGTGAACTGCAACGATTATCCGAATCAAATTAATTTTTCAGAAATAATTTCCAAGATTAAAGAGGAGAAAAAGGATGCAATTCTAATTGTTGACAACTGCGACATTTCTACACATAAACTGATTGTTAGAAATC
>JAEUUM010000368.1 GCA_016787375.1 Saprospiraceae bacterium | reverse complement strand
CTGTTTTGAATGATTCGGTCTATTTCAAGAATATGACGAATTCTTCTCAAAATATTAATCAGTCTTATGGATACCTTACCTGGTTAAATGGCAAAGACAGTTACATGCTTCCTCAAAGCCAGATAGTATTTGGAGGCAGTACAATCAAAGATGCACCTGATGATCTTTTCGCGGCACTTGGTAAAAACGGCCAGATAATCAATGTAGTCCCTTCAAAAAATCTGATTGTTATCCGGATGGGAAACCCACCAAATCAAAGTGGATTATTTGTGCCAAATGTTTTCAATAATGATATCTGGAAGTTACTAAATGATGTGATGTGTAATTCAACTTCGAGTGCTGAAGTAATTGAGAACCAAATAAGGGTATTAAATAATCCTGTAAGAGATAGATTAAGCTTTACCGGATCTACTTTGGAGGGTTATTTTGAAGCAAGCGTGTATGATGTTTCAGGTAAGCTAATTTTGAATGCTAACCATAACAATGACATTTATGTCGGCAATTTGGCCTCTGGTATGTATCTTTTAACCATTCGAACACAAACCGATTTGAAGACAATCACATGGGTTAAGGAATAAGTTATTTGGTCTATTCATTGAGTTGAATACTCATATTTTTTGAACGAAGTTTTCAAACCAGGTTTTTAATTTGGTTTGTTCTGACAAATATTCAAATATGGTGTAACCTGTAACAGCAACTATTAATCCTCCCAGCACATCAATCAGGTAGTGGTGACCTGTATAAACTGCTGAGAACCAAATACCAAGTGTAAAAACACCGAAGATGAGGTTAAGCCATGGTCTTTTTAATCTCCAGCCATAAAGAAAACACAAAACAGGGTAGGAAGAATGTAAAGATGGGATGGCAGCAAAGACATTTGCATTCTTGCTATATAAACCTTTGAAAATGGAGGTTCCTGTAAGTGAGTCAAAATTCAATAAACCGGCGGCGTATCCGGGGGTATCATATTTCAAGTCAAATCCGTAAATATCAACATACCATGGTGGTGCAGCAGGGTAAAGGTAGTAAATGCAAAATCCGATTATATTGGTAAATAAAAAAGCATAGGAAAATTTGAGGAATAATTTTTTTTCATTGCGCATCAACCAAAACCCGAATATCAAGGGAATGGGAACCCAATTTAAATAAAAAAAACCTGCTAAAAAATCAAGGAGAGGCGTATGTGTAATTTTAAAAAATTCATTTAAAGTCAGGGTCAATCCCATATGTTCAATCCCAAACATCTGTTTTTCTGTAAGATAAGGTTGAGCAATGTGCACCGGATTGACAGTATAATTTGGTATAATACGCATTGAATCATAGATAATCCAATACACAATGAATACACTAAATGCGAGAATGAATTTACGGGTGGTGTGGTGAAATAAATAAAGGATGATGGTTAAAAAATAGAGGAATATATGTTCTGTCCTCAGACCAACAAAAAATATGAACCATGAGAAATAAAGAGTTGTTCCCAAGAAAAATGGTAATAAATTGCGCCACAATAAATTATCTTTCACCCATTGATACATATATTCCTATTCGTTAAAGTATGAGCTTTTCATAAATTTGTTCTCCGGTATCGGGATCATTCCCATATAACTCAACATATTTGATATCAGGTGTAAACGAAAGCATGGTTCCCGGGTCCATTTTGATAAAAACTTTTTTTAAAACTGCATTTTTACCGTTTATTTGAGTGATTGCAACTGGGTTTCCTGATTTATTAAACAGGAGCCTCATTTTTCTTTTCTCATAAGAGACAATGTTGAACTCAAATTCATTTCTGTTTTTTGATGGTCTCGCATCTACTCCATAGGCAAATTTCCTTTGTATGAAACTCAACTCTTTTTTTTCACCTTTATCGGCAAATCTTATCCAATAGGAGTGAATTGGATTGTCAGTATTAAATTTTTTAGTTCCATTTAACACTGCATCATACATTATGGTATTTGTATTCCCGGACCTTTGTATGTAAAAAAGGTGATTAGCGGTAGTTTGAGGTACGGGATAATCACTTTGAGAGTGGCCATTTAGGTTTCCCAAAAGCATAATCAACAAGAAGATCATCTGTCTTTGCATGTTAAGTTTGTTCTCAAGATGAAGTTGAATTTCTATTTTTTCTGATTTGAAGTGCCTTTTTTGAATCTGAAAGCCTTTGAATTGCTGTAATGTTGGTCAAAATAGCTAAAACGAAAATTGGAAATGTAAAAATGGTTATGTTTTCAAAAATCGGAAATCCGGTATTTGCAAAAGTATATTTAAATTCACCATAAAATTCTTCTACTAATCCGCAGATTATCGCAGAAGTGCTGATTAATATAATTCTTTCAGGTCTTTGCATTAATCCACCTTTGCATTCTATACCGAGGCCTTCTGCTCTTGCTCTGACATAGCTAACCATCAATGAACCTATCATCGCAATAAAAGCAAACAGTGAACTCAAAAAATAATGCTCGGCAACCAAATAATAGCAAATGCCCAAAAACATTATCAACTCACTGTATCTATCGATTACAGAATCAAATAGTGCTCCAAATGCTGTCTCTTGCTTACTCACTCTTGCCAATCTGCCATCAATCATGTCAAACAAACCGGCAAAAAGAATCGTCAATCCGGCCCAAAGTACGTATTTCAAATTCCCTCTCGGATGGTCAGCACCAAATATCAGTATTGCGGAGGCTATGATATTGATAATAAAGCCGAAAATGGTTACTGCATTTGGGGTAATTCCTAATTTCACCATCAACCCAATGAGAGGATTAATGGCTTTATACACCAATGGCTGACCTACATTTTTTAAGAAATCAGACATACTGCACTTTTATTAGTCAACAAATATACAAAAATCAAAATTCTATTTTAAATCTCGCCCTAATGCCTGATTTGCTAATGCCCGGATGGTTCAGGTAACTCAACCTTAAAATGTAGTCCACTCTGAAGAATTTAAAAATATTGGCTATCCCGACACTCGCTTCCATGTAAGGTGCTTTTTCAAGAGAATATGTTAAGCTTTTTCCATCATTATCAACAGGAAATTGAAAAACTCCTTGTGACACCAAAGGGTCATTTTTGGCATCCAGACTCCCAACCAATGCTTTAAAGGTGGCAACTTCTCGCAACTTTAATTTGCTTATCAGCGGAATTCTGTTAAACAAAATCCCCTCGAAATTGTGAAATATATGAAGTGAAACATATTGATCACTTACGAATTCCAGAAAATTCATGAGATTATATGATTCAAACTGATATGAATAAGTTTGGTTAGCTCTATGTATTGCAAGCAATGGATAGGGTACATTGCCAAATATTTTACCGGCCTCAAATGAAACTTTGCTGTATCCTATGGGTGAAAGATAAAATAACTTTTGAATTTTTAGATTTAGATTATGATAGTCGTATTCTCCATCCAATAAACCATTGAGTCCTACACTATAATTAAAAGTAAAAATAGGGTATTTATTCAATATCGGAACCCGGTAAAGTGATGTTTGGTAAAACTGCTCATTTGGGGCGTACCTCAAGGTTAGTCCAAATTCTGAGGTTTTAATTTCATTTTTTGTGACGGTTTCACCATCATCCAGATACTCAAATTTCAAAACACCTGCCGGTCGTTGCCTGCCTTTTTTGAATGAAATCGCATACGAAAATCCATTTTGAGCCTCCTTAGTATATTCAAGACCCAATAATTCATTATAAATCATCTTATTATTGACACCTCTCTTAAATGACAAAAGGAAATTATCCTCCTGGACAAAATTTAAGTCTTGTCCAGGAATCCTAATCTCATCCTGATACCAAATCTGAATTTGATTATATGGGAATTTTAAAACGTTTTGATTGGGAAACGAATACCTCAATCCCCCAAAACCCTTCCACTTCTTATCCTTGAATCCATATGCAGCATATCCTTCAAACACCATTCTCTTGCTAAACAAGGTATTCGTTCTTCCTCCGATTCTACCCCTGAACCCCTCTATTTCGTTAAAGCTGTAAAATGTGTTTGCAGGTCCGATGTTTATTTTGCCAACCGAGGTGTACCCCTCAAGCACCAAACGACCTATTTTCATCATTCGCTGAAATGGCTTATTTTTGCCAAGGCTGTCCACCATTAAGACAATGTTTTTTTGTTGTCGGCTAAGGGTATCGTGTCGGTTGGTCTTCCAGAATTCTTCAGTCTTTTCATCAGCGCCCTCATCCCTAAAAGTCTTCACTTTCGTTCTGAATACACTGTCCGGTATTGGATTGTTTAGTGTGATGTTTCTGTAGGAGACTTTTTTACTTCCTAAAATAGATTTGGATTCTTCGTTTTTGGTGATGGCAAAATCCATGAACAAGTCATCTTGTGAAACCATCAAACCTCTTGATTTATGTTTTACTCCATTGATGATATTGTCTGTTTCAACCCAACTAAATTCCTGGGTAATCTGCATTTCGTTAACCCAATTCAGGTTTATCTCTTTGGGTATACCCAGTTCGATTCTTCTCACAGCATAAGTAGAATCCAAGGCTATCCACATATTGCCCATGAATGCTTTGTCAGATTTAAATCTCGGAGCAAAGTACATATGCACCATTGGCGTTTCTTTGATAACAGATGTATCCAAAATGTAGAATCTATATATATTTGGTGCAATGGGTGATAATGGGCTTATAAAATCCACGGTAACCAAGTTTATTGCATTGTCATAAATATCCACCGGTTGAGAGAGGTTTTGGATAAAACTGGCAATACCAATGTTATCAAAAACGCCGGGCATTACTGTATTGAACTCGCCATGAATATATTCTTTCTCGGCTTTAGGGTCTTTTCTAAAATAAACATCTGACAGAGCTTCTCTAAAGAAAAATGGCAGATATACCTTACCGGTTGTTTTGTTGGTATCAGCAAAATTAAAGACAAAATCAATATTTCTGAAAAGCAATGACTTTCTAGTGCCTTCAGTGATATTGTTATATGCCATATCGACTTTTTCATATTTTTCATAATGAAAATAGTCAAATGACTCTCGTCTGTTTTTCTCCTTGTTTTCCAGTACTTTTTTAATCAGTTCAACTGCAGGGTTCCCTTTATTCTTATATTTTGAAACTTTTACTTCTACTTCGGAGAGCTCAAAAGATGAAGGGGCAAGTTTTATGGTGAGCTCTTGGTACTTTCCTTTGGCAATTTTTACTGTAATTGTTTTGTATCCAATGGCAGATATTTTTAAACTATTGATATTGTCATCAAGTTTTAGAAAAAAATGTCCGTTGATATCAGTTGAAACCCCCGTATTTGTTGCACCTGCTTGTATGCTTGCATAAGATATACCTTCGCCACTTTCTTCATCAATTACCGTTCCTTTAACGGAAGGAGTGTTTTGCGAAAAAATGCTGATAGGGAGGAGAAAGTAAAATAAATAGAATATTGATTTTACACCTGAATGTTGGTTATTCATTGTGAGATTTATCTGGTTGCAGTTAGTAAACTAACTTATAATTGTACAAAATTACTAAAAGATTATTTTTTAAATTAAATACTCAAACATTAATGTTGAATTTTTCCGATATCAATTTTTTTGGTAAAAACCCATAATCTGTTGTATGTAAAAACAATGAACCAAACCGTTGATGCAGTTATTATTCGGGCTGGCCATGGTGAGAGATGCATGTAGTTGTTCAATATATAAACACCTCCAAGATTCAATATTGTCCCAACAATAATTCCAAGGATATATTTATACATGAGTATTTTCATGTTCAGTCCATGAATGTGATTAAATACCCAAAATTTATGAATTACAAACGACGAACTGCTGCCCATTAGTCGACCAAATAAAGTTGCAATAACAGCAGTTGCAGCAAAATACTTAAGGGCGATTTGGAACACTCCAAAATCCAAAATAGTGGTAAAAAGTGAAGTAGAGCCATATTGACTCAATAAATGAAGAAAACCTTTTATCCCAACCTTTTCAGTATCAGCTAACTTTTCTTTTTGATTTTCTGTCATTCCAAAACAAAAATTAAACAATTGAGCACCACATTGGCGTATACCCCAGCCACCAGGTCGTCTGCCATAACACCATATCCGCCATTTAGTTTTTCAGCATGCCTGATCCCAAGTGGCTTAAAAATATCAAAAAATCTGAACAAAATAAACCCCACAATTAGATTGACCCAACTAAAAGGAATGAATATAATACTTACCCAAAGTCCAACCATTTCATCTATAACAACTTTTTTAGGATCATGTCCCCATTCTGATTCTACCCGGTTGGCTGACCAGACTCCCAGTAATGTAAATACAAAAATACAACACGCCAATAAAATGGTAATGTGCTCATAATGAAGAAAATAGAATGGTAACATTATTAATAAAGCACCCAAAGCCCCCCAGGTTCCGGGAGCTTTGGGTAAATATCCTGTGCCAAATCCGCTAGCTATAAACTTGTATAAGCTCCTCATATTCTTTTTTGAGATCTTCATAATAATCCAAACCTAGATGGGTTATCAGGTCTTCACCCATTAAAAATCTCAAAGTGTTTTCTAACTTGCTCAACTGTTTAAAGATATCATGTTCAGGTGCCAGACCCGGAGCTGTTTGCGGTGCCTTCAAATAGAATGATAACCATTCCATGATACCTTCCATTTTTGCTCTCTTTGCAAGATCCATGAATAAGGCGAGGTCCAGTACTACAGGGGCCGCCAAAATTGAGTCTTTACACAAGAAGTTGATTTTAATCTGCATCGGATAACCCAACCAGCCAAAAATATCGATGTTATCCCAACTTTCTTTATTATCACCATGAGGTGGATAATAGTTAATTCTGATTTTATGATACAAATCTTTGTATAAATCAGGTTGTAAATCGGCATCTAAAATACCATCCAGTACATTGCCCTTAGAGACTTCCTTAGTTTTAAAATTTTCAGGAGCATCAAGTACTTCACCATCTCTGTTACCCAGTATGTTGGTCGAAAACCAACCCCTTACTCCAAGTGCTCTGGCATGCAATCCGGGTGCAACAATGGTTTTCATTAGGGTTTGACCTGTTTTGAAATCTTTTCCGGCTATTGGAGTGTGTGTGATATGAGACAATTCAAGCATCGCCGGAATGTCACAGGTAAGATTAGGAGCTCCGTTTGCAAATGGTATGCCCAGTTTTAAAGCTGCGTAAGCATATATCATACTGGGTGCTATACGCTCGTCATTATTTTTCAAGCCCTCCTCGAATGCTTCAAGTGACATGTGTACATCAGAAGCTTCGATATAGGCTTCAGTTGAGGCGCACCAAACAATTACCAATCGATCACAATTATTGTTTTTCTTGAAATCAGCCATGTCCTGCATCAATTGTTCAGCAAGATCCATTTTTGAATTGGCAGTTTTGATATTTGGACCGTCTATGTTCTTGACGTATTTTTTGTCAAAAACTGCCTTCATTGGCTTGATGTTCTCAAGATCTGTTTTTAGTTGCTCCAATAAATACCTGTCAAGAACTTTGGCGTTTAATGCAGCTTCATATACATTGTCTTCAAAAATATCCCAACCTCCAAACACTATATCATCCAGATTAGCTAAAGGAACAAAATCCTTTATTTTAGGATTTCGATTATCCGTTCGTTTGCCAAGGCGAATATTGCTCATTTGAGTCAATGAACCAATCGGTAATGAAATGCCTTTTCTTGCTGCAATCACGCCGGCAATAAAGGTAGTTGATACTGCTCCCATTCCAGGTGTCAATATGCCTAATTTTCCTACTGCGGGGTCAATAGTTATTTGGTTTTTCATATATCATTAAATTTAATTAGAGTCTACAACCACTTGTGTTTTTGGTACCATTCTATGGTATTTTTCATGCCTGAGTATAGGTCATTTTTTGGTTGCCAATTCAAATTTGTTTTAACATTCTTCGGATTGCACCACCAACTTTCAGCCTTTAACTCGTTCATTTTGTCTAGGTTCAAAGTAGGAACTTTTCCACTTAGCTTGCCAAAAAAGTCAAAAACATAAGCAACAGATGTTATAACAATTGCAGGTATTTTTAGTTTTAAAGTTGACTTATTTTGTGAAATTTTAATTGAATTTCCCAAGTCTGCAGACTTATACTGCTTGAAATCACTTCCAATATATTTTTGGTGAAGAGGACTTTTTTCAACAATGGTTAACATCAGGTCTGCTAGATCTTCAGAGTAAATGAAGCTCAGTTCTTGCTCTTTCTTGCCAATATAAAATTCTAATCCTTTGCTAACCATTTTTATAAAAACAAAAATGTCTTTATCCTTGGGGCCATAAACTGCAGTTGGCCTGATTATAGTCCAAGGGAATTCAGATAATCCATCAAAATATTGTTCGGCGGATAATTTGCTTTCCCCATACCAGGTTACCGGGTTTGGTTTTGTATTATTGTCTATTGTTTGACCATGTTTTACCGGGCCAATTGCAGCCAAACTGCTTACGAAAAGGAATTTTTCAGGAATCTTATGTGATTCTATAAGGGCCTCGACTAAATTTTGGGTGTAAGCTACATTAACCTTCAGATATTCATCTTTATTAGCAGCTTTTGTAGTACCGGCATTATGTATGATGTATTCAAACTTGTCAATTTTTGAAAATTTGTTGACAAGATCTATTTTATTGCTATAATCGAGTTCAAGATATTCTATTTGATAGGGCAGCAAATGGCTTGTATTGCTTCCTTTTCTTATGGCGGCTGTAACCTTCCAGCCTCGGTTTATGGCCTGCTCAACAATCGTACTCCCAATAAAACCATTTGCTCCTGTTACAAGCAATTTTTTCATCAAGCAATTGATTTTTCGTAAATTCGGTATTTCCTGTATACTTTGCCATTAATGTGTTCTAATGCACGGTTCATCATAGTGTTGTGCTCAAGTATCCAGGACGCTTCTGATCGGATGATGCCTTTTTCCTTCGCGGTTTTAATATTACGCACATAAAAGCATACGTCTATGCCCATTCGGCGATATTCTTTTAGTGTACCCAAAGCCAATACTCTTAGGCTTTTTATTTTTTTAAGGCCGAACAAAATCTTGAAAACACCAAATGGCAGAAGCCTTCCTCGCTTAATATTGATTTGTATTTCATTCAGATTTGGCACCGTCAATGAAACGCCTATTATTTTACCATCTTTTTCTGCAAAATAGATAAAATCTTTATCAACTATTGGTTTTAGGTCTTTGCCTATTTGTCTGACTTCATCTGCTGTCATAGGAACAAAACCTGTGTTTTCAGCCCATGACTCATTATAAACCGGAAGGAAATTATTAATCTCTTCCGCGAATTTTTTCATATTGATCTTTCTGATCGTTATACCTTTCTCGGCAAGACGTTTTTCAATGCGTTCACCAATAGCAATGACTTCCTCAGGCATTTCGGCTGTTATTAATTCATAACAGAGAAGGTCAGTCGATTTTTTGAATCCATATTTTTCCAACAGTTCCACATAATATGGAAAATTATAGGTGTTCATGATAAAAGGTGGCTCTGTAAAATTTTCTATCAGCACACCCACTGTCTCATTGGTTGAAAAATTTGCCGGCCCCTGAATACTGATCAAGCCTTTCGATTTGAGCCATGATTCGGCCTTGGAGAGCAGTGCCTGAGCAACTTCGTAATCATTGATAACATCGAAAAAACCGAAAAATCCTTCTTGCTTGCCCGAGAACTGAATATGGTTATTATTTTTGATGGAAGCAATTCGACCAACTATTTTTGAATCTTTGATGGCTAGATAATAAATTGCCTCTGAGTGCTTTAAAAATGGTGATTTCTTTGGATTGAGTAATGCCTCCTGCTCCATGAAAATCATCGGAACATAATTGGGATCGTCTTTGTATAGATCGTGAGGGAAATCAATGAATTGAGTAAGTTGTTTTTTGGTTTTTACTTCAACGATTTCCAACATTTCAGGCAATTTTAAAAAAAATGTTAATAATTAGTTCATTTGCTGACCAATACGGGCTCTTTTTTTGCATCTATGACCCCAAGTTTTACCGCGTTGCGATACAGTATATCCGTAGCTTTTTCAATTTGCTCTTCAGTATGATTTGCCATTAGTGAAAATCGTATTAGGGATTCTTCACTAGGGACGGCTGGTGATACGACAGGATTAATGAACAACCCTTCTTCAAAGCACATTTTTGAAAAAGCAAAAGTCTTCATGTTATCACGAATGTAAATCGGAATGATTGGAGATTCCGTGTGACCAACTTCAAAGCCGATTTCTTTGAAGAGTTTCATTGAAAGCCTGGTATTTTTCCAAAGGTTTTCAATGTGTTCTGGTTCTTCTTGTATGATGT
>JAEUUM010000365.1 GCA_016787375.1 Saprospiraceae bacterium | reverse complement strand
AAATCACCCTGGACATTAAATCTAAAGAAGGAGGAAAAGTCGAAATCCAACTTTTTAATCAAAACAATCAAATGGTAAAAATTATTTCTGCCGAATTGAATCAAGGAGAAAATACGACCATCATTTCTCTAGAAAATCTTCAAAATGGTCTTTATTATGTGGTTGTCAGTGATAATGGTTTTTCCAAAAATGTTGAACAATTTCTGATTTCAAGATAGTAAAAATTAAATTCAAATGAAAAGGCCATTTTGTTTAAAATCAGAATGGCCTTTTTCGGTTTGTTATTTTTCAAATATTTCTCTCCTAAAATTAAAATGTTACCATTGATATTATTTTGTAATATTGTGAACATCTTTATTTCACTTAATAATATTGAAAAAATTGCTCGATAATTCTGGTTTAAAAATCCAAACGATTAGGGTAATTGTTTGTTTTCTTCTATGTTTTATTCGAATTTATTCAACACAAGGAAATGGAAACCCACCCTCATGTGTTAGCTGCTGTTGCGGCAATCCGGTTGAGCTGGGAATTCCCAATGGCAACTTTGAAGACGCCCCAATCGCCCCAACTTCTGGCTGGATTGATTTTAGCGCTGGAGACATGTACAGCAATTGGTTGGTGACATCAGCTACAGTAAGTCTTCATGGCCCCTTGCATAATAATCTTGGTTTAGGAAACCCCAACGGTGCAAGTCAGCACATGGACCTAAATGGCTCAACAAATGGAAGTATTTCTACACCACTATCCGGCCTTACTCCCGGCAATGTTTATACCATTGTTCTTTGGTATGCCAAGCACAATGGTACAGCATCCGCAACAATCAATATGAAGGTCGAAGGCGGTCAATGGTTGGATGAAACCTGGACAACTACCAATACAGGAAGTAGCAGCTGGCTTCAAAAATGTGTCAGTTTTACTGCTCAAGCAACTTCAACAACTTTAGAATTTATTGGCTCCAGCCCAGTTCCATGTTGTGGGGCACTTATAGATGATTTAACAATGTTTTGTTGCACCCCAGATACTCAGGCACCGGTTTTTTCGACAACACCTGATCCAATCATAAATGTTCAATGCCCAAAAGATATACCCAAAGCTCAAAAACTGACCGCAACCGACTTGTGCGATATGAATCCAGTGGTCAATTTTACGGAACAAAAACAAGGAACCAAATGCGATCAAACCATTACCAGAATCTGGACAGCGGGAGACAAATGCATGAATACAGCTACATTGGAACAAGTAATAATTGTAGAAGATACCCAAGCACCACAATTAACAAACGCCCCTACTGACAAAATGGTGAGTTGTGACCAAAATGTGCTGGTTGAATTTTATAACTGGTTAAATAATCATGGTGGGGCAACCGCTACTGAAAATTGTAGTTCTGTTATTTGGTCCGCTGATTATCTAAAAGAACCAACCGAACCTTGTGATATAGTTAATACAACTTTTATTGCAAGTGACTCTTGTGGCAACCAAGTTACTGCACAGGCGAAATTTACAGTTGTCGACCTAAAATCCCCCGTTTTTACAAAAATCCCAACAAATCCATTTTTGAGTTGTTTTTCAACACCTTATGATTCATTGCAAACTTGGATCTCAAAGCATGGTGAATCTCTGGCTTCTGATAATTGCGGGAACGTAAAATGGACAAATGATTTTGATGGCGATCTTTCAAAAACGAATTATACCATTACATTTTATGCGACTGATTTTTGCGGAAATGAATCTTCTCAAACCGCTACATTTACCATCAATAAATCAAGCATAATTAGCAATATTTATAAACAAACTTGTGACATCACATTGGCCGGCACTGATACAGTTATTATAATGAAAGGTAACTGTGACTCGCTGATCATAACAACCACTAAATATGTCAAGCCGGATACGCTGTTGATCACGTTTTATACCTGTATACAGTCTCAAGCAAGCATTGATACAACCAAACTTCTTAATGTGAATGGGTGTGACAGTCTGATTATTAAGAAAATTAATTATGTAAAGCCTGACACTATCTTTCAAACCATCAAAGTATGTGGTTTGTTAAATGAGTACAATGATACACTTAAATATATGGGTAAATTTTGTGACAGCCTTGTTATAAAACAATTCAAAAAATTACCTACCAATTCATTTACCCTTGATTTAACCACCTGCGACTCCACCAAAGCGGGAACATTAGTCCTCAATTTAATGAACCAATATGGTTGCGACAGCATCATTACCATCAACACAAAGTACACCAGCTACAGTGTTACCAATCTCACGCAACATATCTGCGGGGCAGGTAGTAATTATCTGGACACAATCAGTTACACTACCCCTGAATGCGACAGTGTAGTTATCACAAAATACATATACCACAGTCTTGACACAATTTATTCCAATGGATATACCTGCCTTAATAATCAAGCCGGAATTTTTAAAACTGTTTTTAAAAATATTTGGGGATGTGACAGCACCCATATCCAAACAATAATTTTATATCCATCAGATACCACATATCTGTATAAAGAAACCTGCGACAAACTCCAGGTTGGAATTTCAAAAACCCTGTCAAAAAATCAATATAATTGTGATAGCCTGATTTTCACAAACACAATCTATGTTGCCTCTGACACCACCTATTTGACTGCAAACACTTGTGACCCTGCAAACGCCGGAATTACGGTTGAGGAATTTGCTGATACACCTTGTGACAGCGTAGTAATTACCAACACAATATTGATACCACCCTATAAATTTATTACCCAAAAGACTACTTGTGTAATAGATCAGTTGGGATTCGATACAATTAAATTGCAAAGCTCTTTAGGGTGCGACAGCATAATTATAACTGAATTTCAATACATTGGCTTTGAAGCAGAGTTGGACGTTAAACCAGAATCATGCATTGGTTTTGGGGATGGTTCCATTTCAATCCAAAACATAATAAACGGTTCTCCACCTTATGAATTCAGTATTGACTCCATCAATTGGTTTGTTAATCCAAATTTCAATAACTTGGTTCCGGGGAATTTTGATATTTATATCAGGGATATGAACGGATGCAAGGCTGAATTGAAAGGAATTCAAGTTAACTCAGGGGAGAATTTTAAAATCTCTCTTGGACCAGACATTAAGGTGAACGAGGGAAGTGAAGTGATACTCAATTTAAGTTATTCATTATTACCGGCAGGTATAACCTGGCAACCCTCCACCCTCATCACTTGCGGATATTGTTTTTCACCTGTGTTTAATCCTTTAGAAGACACCAAAATATATGTTTTGGGACAAAGTAGTTCTGGATGTCTTGCCTCAGATTCGTTGTTGATAAAAGTATTACCTCGAATTAATCTTTACATTCCAAACGCTTTCTCACCAGATCTGGATGGTATAAATGACAGGTGGATAATTTACGGAAATTACCATGTGACAAATATTAAAGAACTTAAAATATACGATAGATGGGGCGCAAATGTATTTGAAGGTTCAGATATCCTGCCTGGTGATGCTACAAGAGGTTGGGATGGCAAATTTAATGGAAAATTTATGGACCCTGCTGTTTTTGTTTTCTGGGCAATTGTCGAATATGATAATGGTGAATCAGAAATTGTAAAAGGTGAAATCAATCTGGTCAGGTGAGAAGTTATTATCCTGCTCGTAATCAATTATTCATTGGTTTTCTTTTGATTTGGACGTTAACTTATTTTCAGGCATGCAAAAACGATAAAATCAGGCCCAAAGTATCTTTTTATTACTGGAAAACAATATTCAAGCTCAGTGAAGCAGAAAATGAAGCTTTATTACATAACAATGTAACAAAACTCTATGTACGCTATTTTGACATTGAGCTCAATGATAAAAATGAAGCAATCCCTCTTTCGCCTATCATTTTTAGCAAAAAACCAGAAAAAACAGAACTTGTACCCGTTGTTTACATTAAAAATGAAGTTTGGATAAATGGTACAAATGATCCAGAAAATCTGGCTGAAAAAGTAGTTAAATACATTGATCAAATCAACAATAAAACCCAAATAAACAACAACGAATTACAAATTGATTGTGACTGGACGTTGAAATCGAGGGATAAGTTTATGAAATTCATACAAAGTTTGAAAAGAATATCAGGTAAAACCATAACTACCACCATCAGGCTGCATCAAATTAAATATCAGAAAAAAACCGGAATCCCCGATGTACAAACTGCCACTTTGATGTACTATAACATGGGAACCATTTCTGCAGATTCAAAAAATTCGATCTATGAAAAAGAAATTGCAAATCGGTATATAAAATCAATTTACAATTATCCTCTCCCCTTAAAAATTGCCTTACCCATTTTTAGCTGGGCTATCCAAATCAGGGACAGGAAAGTGATTAATCTATGTAATAAATTAGATTTTAAGGAAATTGCCAAAGACACAAATTTTGTATATTTAAATTCTAATTTCTGGAGAGTAAAACATTCGAATATTAAATCGGGATATTACTATAAAGCAGATGACACCTTAAAATTAGAATTGATAAAATCTACTGACCTGATGGAAATAGCCAATCAACTGAAAAGAGAACTAAAATATCCGCCAACTGAGATAATTTTTTATGATTTAGATGACTTTAATCTTCAACAATATGACAAAAAGATCTTTCAAGAAGTATGCAATAACTTTTAGCGGAATAATCATTTCAGGCTATATATTTCTTTATGCATGTGCCGGTGGTGATGAAAATTGGTTTGGGTATTCGAATTTCACACCTGAAGCTTTTGTTGAGAAATCATACGGTCCGTTGTTCTTTGATGACAATCAATCGTTTTACTATATCGGACATGATGACAACTACGATGACAGGTTCAATAAAATGATAGTGGATGAATGGTTTATTTATTTGGACAAAAAAATATCAAAAGAAAATCTGACTTACTTCCTAACCGGTTCAAGTAAACAGGACATAAATGACCTTTTCAATTATGCCAAAAACAAAACATCAAATAAAGGATTTCAGCAATGGGGTAAAATTATCAACCAGAATGATCCTAAAATTAAAGCTTTTATTGATTTTTTGTTTGATGCCAGTAAGGTCAATCAAATTTCTACAAGAGGAGTCGACTATGATCCGTGGAATTATGATGAAAAGCCAAAAGCCAAGAAAAAATCTTCTCCAAAACTCTTCGATGAACTTAAGCTTAAGTACAAAACCACTTCGGACCCGTTTTTAAAAAATCGGTACTGGTTCCAAACCATGAAAGCAGGATTTTATGGAGAGGAGCAAAATAAAGCAGAATCGTTTTTTAATGAGACTAAAGGTCTTGTACCGGAAAACACCTTATTTTACAGGGCTTTATCCTACATTGCCGGTATTCACTATAAACAAAAAGATTATTCCACTGCCAACTATATCTACAGCCAGGTTTTTGATAATTGTCCATCCCTCCGAATGGTGACTGCTTATAATTTTCACCCACAAAATGATAAAGACTGGAATGAGGCACTTGCAAAAGCTAAATCCAATAAAGAGAAAGCTGCATTATGGGCAGTTTTAGGTTTTTACGCCGACCCTGAGAGATCGGTCTCAGAGATTTTTGCTTTAGAACCTGCAAGTCCGCATATCGATTATCTAGTTACAAGAATGGTAAACCAGTATGAATTGAAAATACAAGGGTCTTATTGGGAACCTGATGAAGAAAAAATTGAATCTGTATCTCAATTCCGAAATAGCCAACGTTCCAAAATTAATTTGGGTGTTATTGACCGTATCAGCGCGATGGCCCTAAGCGATAAAACTCACAATCCATTTTTAATGAACCTCGCGGCAGCTTATCTCAATACCCTTTCAGGAAATTATACAAAAGCAAATGATTTCTTCCTCCGGGCAAAGCAACATACTCCCAATACAAGACTTGCACAAGATCAACTCAGAATTCTACAATTTGTAAATATGCTTAGCAGCATGGATAAAATTGATTCCGAAAATGAAAATAAAATTTTAACAGACTTGAACTGGCTCTACATTCAATTACCAGCTGATAGTACCTTAGACAAGCAATCCGCTGATGAAGATCAAACAATTGATCCTTATGCGGAATACCCTGAATATAAACCGTTTGCATTCAGGTATCAAAGGGATTCTGATTGGAGCAAAAAATATATTTCATTGCTTTATAAAGCCAACGGCGATGAAGTAATGGAAGAATTTTTTAACGAAAGTGGAACTTTCTACGAAAATGAGAAAAGAACGGCTAAAATGAAAGCTTTCATGCAAAAGACCAAAAAGTCCAAATTCGAAATTTTAGCAGAAACTATTTACAGAATTAAATTATCTGATTTACTGGAGTATCAGGCAGTTGTAAAGACATTTGGCAATGATTTGGATGGTGCCATCGAACTCATGCAGCAAGCCGTTGGGAATAACAGGATTGAATTGCTGGCAAATCCGTTCAACGGGAAGATCAAAGATTGCCATGACTGCGATTTTATTGCTCCTAAAAAAATTACCTACACACACCTGGATCTCCTTGTTAAGATGAAAGAAATGAAAGAAAAGATTGAAAGAGGAGATGACGTTTACAATAATAGTTTATTGCTGGCGAATGGTTATTACAACATTACCTATTTTGGAAATTCAAGGATATTTTATGAAGGTGCCATTATTGGAGAAATGGCCAGCACGCCATGGATGATGAATGCATTTTTTGCTAAAATGCTTACAAGCTGTGATCTTGCAAAATCATATTACAACAAAGCTTTTGAAGCTGCCAGTAACACTGAACAAAAAGCCAAATGTATGTATATGCTGGCAAAGTGCGAAAGGAATGAATATTACAATCAGAACATTTACAGCAGACCCGATCAGTGGGAAAATCAGGAAAAAGCAGCCGATTTTATTTCCTGGAATACCTTCAAACGATTAAAAAATGAATTTTCAGATACAAAATACTATCGAGAGGTAATTAATGAATGTGGGTATTTTAAAAGATTTGTAAATGGCAGAAATTAAAATATTTAAAATTATAGAATTTATAGTTGTTGTTTAAATCATCGTCAAGACCATGATGAATTGAATAATATTCTAAGTATAAAGCAAACGAATTCATTGACAACTTGTATTATATCACTTAGAAATGATCACCGGCAATTTTTCCAGACGAATCATCTCATTGAAGTACTTTAGATCGTCGCTTTTCACTTTGGAGAATTTATCTTTTTGAAGCTTAAACTGTTCAGACAATTCTTTAAAAACCAACCTGCTTTGCTCTGATGGTCTGAAATCACCGGTAGAGACCACATTATACAACCCTGCCATTTTATCATCGAGTTTGATCGGAAAATTGAGCATATCCTGATTGGCCTGGATCTTGTTCTGATGTATTTCATCATCTATACCAGTCAGTTTTTTAATGATCACATCGGCTGAGTCTTTTATATTCTTAGGCAATTTGTCACCCATTTTGCTTGTGTATTGGTTGATCTGATTTCTGATATCACGGTTGTCTTTCAGCAATTTAATAATCGATGAAAAAGTATCCCGTATTTCAACCAAGAGATTATGCTGCAGAACCATATCTTCGTCTGTTGCTGTCAATTCAGGATTTCGCAATATTTTATATGGAACCAGAACACTATCCTTGTTAAAATGAACTTTTACATAATAATTACCAGGTGCAGCCTTGGGCCCGGAGATACTTCCATTCCAAAGCATCAAGCCTTCAAGTTTTTCCGCTACCGGATAACTAAAGTCCCAATTGAATTGATTCAAACCTTTCTTCAATTCGATTTTTTTGTCTTTGTCAGATTCTTTGGAAGAATAGGATTTAATTACAGATTTCTTATTATCCAGAAATTGAATCTTTACCAATGTACTGGTATCCGGCTCTGCTGATAGCCAAAAGTGGACTAAAGCTCCTGGTTTTGGATTAAGACCCGCATTTTTAGGTTTTTCTTCTTTATAGCCACCTATTAGCCAGGCATCACGCATTTCAAAAAGATGAAATGCTTTTGAACTTATTTCAGGCTTCATTTCCTGTATTAAAGAAAGGTCATCCAGGATCCAGAAACTACGACCCTGAGTAGCTACAATGAGGTCATTATTCTTGATGGTCAGATCTGTTACCGGCACAATCGGGAGATTATTTTGAAATGGTATCCATGATTCGCCATCATTGAAGGATATAAATAATCCACTTTCTGTTCCGGCATACAACAGCCCCTTTCTTTTGCGATCTGACCTTATAACGCGGGTAAACTGATCACGAGGAATACCCTGATCTATTCGCTTCCAGGTTTTGCCATAATCTTCTGTTTTGTATAAATAAGGTGTATTATCATCTGATTTGTAATGGGTACCGGCAAAGTACATTTTACCTTTTTGGAAAGGATCGGCTTCTATGCAGTTGATCTGCATCCATTCAGGCAAGTCTTTGGGAGTGATATTCGTCCAGTCCTTTCCTCCGTTTCTTGTCAGGTGAATGAGTCCGTCATCAGAACCTACCCAAATTACTCCGGCTTCTAAAGTTGATTCGTCAAATGAAAAAATTGTACAGTAATACTCAACAGTTGTATTATCCTTGGTAATGACACCACCACTTGCTTTTTGTTTGCTTTTATCATTTCGGGTCAAATCCGGAGAAATGACATCCCAACTCTGCCCTCCGTTTGTAGTCTTGAATAAAACGTTTCCGGCAGCATACAATAACTTGGGATCATTAGGTGAAAACATCATGGGAAAATTCCATTGAAACCTATATTTTGAGTCTTCTGCACCATGTCCGATTATATCATTTGGCCAGATGTTAACCGACCTTGATTCTTTTTTTAAATGATCGTACCGACTAAGATACCCACCATAACTGCCACCGTACACAATTTCCGGATTTAAAGGATCTGCTACAATATAGCCACTTTCTCCACCGGCTGTACCCTCAAAATCATTTCCTCCAATACTGCCATCCAGACTCCTGTGCATGATCCTTACACTTGAATTATCTTGTTGTGCTCCCAAAACCCGGTAAGGCACATGATTATCCGTACTGACACGGTAGAATTGAGCTGTGGGTTGGTTGTGATAAGTGCTCCAATTGGCGCCAGCATCATAAGACACCTGTGCACCGCCATCATCCCCTATAATCATACGGCTGGGATCATTTGGGTCTATCCAAAGGTCATGATGATCACCATGTGGAGTAGAGATAGACTGATAAGATTTGCCGCCATCTTTTGACCTGAAAAATTCTACATTCAGTACATATATCATATCCTCATTTTTGGGGTCGGCAAATATTCTTGAATAATACCATGCCCTCTGCCTTAACTTTCTTTCATCGTTGGTCTTTACCCATGTTTCACCTGCATCATCACTCCTGAACACACCACCTTCATTTGACTCTATGATGGCATAATAACGCTCAGGATTGTCAGGGCAAATGGTTATACCTGAAATCCCGGTTATACCTTTGGGAAGACCTTTGTTACCGGATATATTCTTCCAGGTATCACCTCCATCAGTTGTTTTCCAGATACCCGAACCTATTCCACCGCTTTCAAGTGAATAAGGAGTTCGTTTTACGTTCCAAAAGCTTGCAAGCAGAATTTCACTTTGAACAGGGTCCATAGCCAAATCAAAGGCTCCTACTGTATCACTTACAAAT